>ONFW01000149.1 GCA_900317215.1 uncultured Eubacteriales bacterium
GGCTCAGGCTCGGGTACCGGCTCAGGCTCAGGCTCGGGTACCGGCTCAGGCTCCGGCTCGGGTATCGGCTCAGGCTCGGGCTCCGGCTCAGGCTCAGGCTCGGGTACCGGCTCAGGCTCAGGTACCGGATCAGGCTCGGGTATCGGTTCCGGCTCAGTAACTGATTCAGCTATAACGATTTCTGTCTCATCCGGCTCCGCATATGCCGTAAACCCGACAGAGATCACAAGAACCGCTGCGATAAACGAGGCAGTCAAGCGCTTCAGACCTCTTTTTATATTCATAGAGTCATCTGTTCCTTTCAGAATTATTCTTCCTCCATTATCCTTTTTTACTCTTTTATCATAGCACAAACCGATATCCGTTTACAATATCTTTTTGATAATTCTGCGATTTTTAGATTTATTACAGGCTTTCAGCTTATAATAATGTTGATAATAACGATATTCTACGCCATCTCATATTGCAAGCTCACAGAGAAGCTCCTCAAAGCATACACCCTCCTGAGTTGGTATCCTCATTTCATGCGAGAGCTTTATCGCTTTGCCAACAAAGGCTGCAGCCTTTTTAACCGATGTCACGATATCTTCTCCGTTTACTGCATCAGCGGCTATTACAGAGGAAAAAACATCTCCGGTACCGGCATGAGCCTCTCCGCTGCACGGCTGACGGAGGAGGATCGCCTCCTTGTCCGCAGTATATATAAAATCACAGATATCCTCACCGTCGGCTATGCCTGTGATAACAATATTCTTAGCTCCAAGCTTTCTCAGCTTATCAGCAAGTCGTGTCAGCTCAGTCTTATCAGCTCCGGTTTCAAGGTAGCTGTCACCTGCAAGAAGGCAGGCCTCCGTCAGATTCGGCGTAATTATATCCGCCCCGGGAAGGAGTTTTCTCATTTCCTTGCAGAAGCCCTCGTCAATTGTTGTATAGCGGCTGCCGTTATCCCCCATTACAGGATCAACTATTATTACTGTATTCTCCTTTGCAAAGTGCCGTATAAAGTCCTGTACTATACCGACCTGCTTTTCCGACCCTAAAAAACCAGTATATATCCCGTCAAAGCTCAGTCCGAGTCTTTCCCATTTTTCGTAATATTCCTGCATCCGATCCGTGTAATCATCAAAGAAAAAATCCTCATATCCGGTGTGGTTTGAAAGTATCGCCGTAGGCAGAGCACAGCACTGCACCTTCATTGCTGAGATTATCGGCACAGACACCATAAGCGAGCATCTGCCAAACCCCGAAAAATCGTTTATCATCGCTATTTTCTTCTGTACCCTCAAGCCATATCTCTCCTTTTAAGAAGTCCCTGCATACAGCCCTCCTGCGGCTGTTGCCAGCATTGCTCCGTATCTGCTCAGTATCATATTATATGACGGATATTCTCTGCACCTGAGTAAACAACGCCTTTTTCATCACTCTGGATATTATCCTCGCCCATGATTATGCCTGAAATAAAAAAATGAATAGTGAATAACGAATAATACCGAAACGCCCTGCAGAGCTCTATTATAAATTATTCACTATTCACTATTCATTGTCTGCCGCCTCCGACAAAACAAGAGACGCTTATGACCCGGACGGGAATCGAACCCGTGTTACCGCCGTGAAAGGGCGGTGTCTTAGCCGCTTGACCACCGGGCCGTATTAACAAAGGCCTCAGCCTTTGCTGTTATTATTATGCTTCCCGATACCTTATCGGGAAGCATAACAAGTAGCGGTAGTGGGACTTGAACCTACGACACTTCGGGTATGAACCGAATGCTCTAGCCAACTGAGCTATACCGCCATATATGGCTGAGTTAATCAGCTTTATCATTATATCTTACTCTCTCATTATTGTCAAGTCTATTTTTTCATCTTACCGATCAATATTTATACCATTCGTATATAACAGCACTATTATACCTTTTGTTGTTATTATTTCCAGAAGGCCGCATAAAATGCGGTGTTATTACATATAGTAAAATATGGAATTATTATGAATGAATTAATGCTTCGGATAGGTTTTCAACACTTCGTTGTTAATAATGTTGAAAACTTATCAACACGGCTGTTAAGGCACATCTATTGCTTTTGAGGAAAAATTTGTCGTTTTATACCCCACATATAGAGTTTTTTGAAAAATCAAGCCATATTTTTTTGTAATATTTTCTTCCTGATTTACGATTTGTATTATGTTTTAAACTTATTCAACATTTCATTGTTGAAAACTTATTTTTCCACTCTACAAATGGTATAATATTCGTCTTTTAGTATGGATAATCTGTCTAAATCACAATAAATTCCGTCTTTTAACAAATCCTCTCTCAGCGTCCCCTCATACCTCATGCCGATCTTTTCCATTACCCTGCGCGAAGCGGGATTCCTGCTCATGCAAACTCCGTTTATCTTATGATACCCAAGCTCCGCAAAGCCGTATTTCAGCATTTCCGCCGCAGCCTCGGTCGCTATCCCCATATTATTATGAGCCGTATCAATATAATATGAGATATCCGCATGGTTATGAGCTGCATCTATATTGATGAGTCCCGTATTTCCTACATATTCTCCCGTATCCCTCAGAATTATCGCATACTCATACGCCATATTGCTCAGTCTGTTGTATTTTATCATTTTAAACCACCATTTTGCCCTGAATTTTGAATAATCCCTCGGTATGCCATAGGTGGTATCGTAGATCTTAGGCTGGCGTATCACCCTAAGAAAATCATCAATATCCTTTTTGTTATATTCTCTGATCCACAGTCTTTCGGTATAGAATTCCTTTCTGTACACAGTTCCTCCCCCTTTTCATTAATACTACAGGGCTGCAGCCCGGCTCGCAAGGCTGCACCTTCCTTGGTTTTGCTGACAAAAAGGGACCGTTTCTGAAATATCAAAAACGATCCCGTATGTTTATCAGCCGTTATATGAATAGTTGGGCGCTTCCTTGGTGATCTGAATATCATGGGGATGACTCTCCTTGAGTCCTGCGCCCGTGATCCTTACAAATCTTGCTTTGTCGTGAAGCTCCTGAATATTTGCACAGCCTGTATAGCCCATGCCTGCTCTGAGACCGCCCATGAGCTGATATACAGTATCCGAAAGAAGTCCCTTATAAGGTACTCTTCCCTCAACACCCTCGGGAACGAGCTTTTTATTGCCCGACTGGAAATAACGGTCTGCACTGCCTCTGCCCATTGCTCCGAGACTACCCATACCTCTGTATACCTTGAACTGCCTGCCCTGATATATCTCGCTTTCTCCGGGAGATTCCTCACAGCCTGCAACAAGAGAACCGATCATAACCACGCTGCCGCCTGCTGCAAGCGCCTTGACGATATCGCCGGAATACTTAACTCCGCCGTCTGCTATTACAGGGATATTATGCTTCGATGCCTCGCACGCTGCGTCGTATATAGCCGTGATCTGAGGCACTCCTATGCCCGCAACGATCCTTGTAGTACAAATCGAGCCGGGACCGATGCCTACCTTTACACAGTCTGCGCCTGCATCGATAAGAGCCTTAGCCGCCTCTGCGGTGGCAATATTGCCCGCAACAAGCTGAACATCGGGGAAAGCCTTTTTAACCCTTGCAACAGAGTTGATAATATTATTGTTATGACCGTGAGCTGAATCAAGAACAATAACATCCACGCCAACCTTGACAAGCTCTTCAACTCTTTCAAGCACATCGGGCGTACCGCCGATAGCTGCGCCGCAAAGAAGTCTGCCGCTTTCATCTCTTGCGCTGTTGGGATACTGAACAGACTTTTCTATATCCTTTATGGTTATCAGACCCTTGAGCATTCCGTTGGAATCAACAATGGGGAGCTTTTCGATCTTATGCTTTTTAAGTATCTGCTGAGCCTCAAGAAGCGTGGTTCCTACAGGGGCGGTTATCAGATCTCTGTTTGTCATAACATCAGCGATCTTCTGGCTGTAGTCGCTCTCGTCCATAAACCTGAGATCGCGGTTTGTAATGAGTCCCACAAGCTTGCCGTCCTCACAGATCGGAACACCTGAGATCTTATACTTAGCCATAAGCTTATTTGCGTCATATACATAATGACCCGGCGTAAGTGAAAACGGATTTACGATAACGCCGTTTTCCGAACGCTTTACTCTATCCACAGCGTCAGCCTGCTGGTCTATAGGCATATTCTTATGAATAATGCCGATACCGCCCTCTCTTGCAATAGCAATTGCCATTCTTGTCTCGGTCACGGTATCCATTGCGGCTGTCATCAGAGGCGTGTTCAGCTTGATCTTAGCGGTAAGATATGTACTGACATCTACATCCTTCGGCTGGACGCTCGACTCTCCCGGAATCAGCAGAACATCATCAAATGTAAGACCCTCTTTTCCGAATTTTTCGTTATAATCTCTGGTCATCATTTTTTAAATCTCCCCCGTCCTTTTTTTATTTTTGTGTTATTAGTTTTTCATTATACCACAAAGAAAATAATTATTATTCTTTAGCAGAATAATAATTATTTATCGTGAATAAATTTTCTTTCAAACATCTCACAAAAAAATGTGCAGATTTTTGTAGGATATTGCCGTATTTTGCTGCAGTAAAATCCTTTTTGCACAAAGACCATTACCCGTAAAATACAAAAACAGACACACCGGGCTATGCATCATTATCCGGTGAATAAATACAGTCGAAGAATGTACGGCAGCTCTGTTGCGGATAGAGCAGCGTCTCGATTTCAGGGCTTGAGGGTAATGATGCATATTAAGATGTGTCTGCGATTCTGTAATTATATTGCGTGATGCCCGTTTTATGTACGGCTTATGGTTTAAATCAGGCATCACACTCTATAATATTTCAGGGGGCGCCGAAGGAGCTTTGTGATCCTTCGGCTTCGGATATGTAAAGACTCGCGCGGATGAGTCATTACAAGCCTGATAGACTTACCTTGAAATGTAACGTCTCCTGCGGATGAGACATTACACAGCAAAGATGTCTGCACTAACATTGATAACTGTCTGCGCCACCTTTCCGACCTTGTCCTTTACTTTTATCATAATCTCATAGTCTGTTTTTGACTTGGGACGTATGGTTGCGGTTCTTTTTGTGCTGTAATCCCTTGCACAGCTCCATTTTGACGAGCCTGCTTTTCTGTAGTATACGGCATACTGATAGCCTTCCTTGCCTCCTGCCGCATCATACTCAAATACCAGCTTGTTATCATCGGTATATCCCATCCAGCCGGTGCATACGACCTTAAGCTTAGGCGCTGCGGAAGAATAATCCAGCCTGTATTTACGAGCAAATTCAAGAGCATAGCTGCCTGCTTTTCCGTAAATTGTGACCGAGTTGCTTCCCAAAAATGCGTCCCTGTCTATCTCTGCAACAGCCTTCGGGAGCTTGACTATAATAAGCCTCGGGCAATCCTCAAAAGCGCCTGCCTTTATTGTCTTCTTTGTGCCGCCGGCCGAAGCTTCTAAAGTAACAGATATGAGCCTATCGCAGCCCGAGAAGGTCCGCTCTTCTATCACATCTACTCCGGCGGGAATAGTGACCTTTCTGAGATAGTCACAATTCTCAAAAGCAGCTGCACCGATCTTTTTTACGCTTTTCGCTATCACGACTTCATCTATCGAACTGTTACTGAGCGCCCAAGCATCTATTTCTGTTATCGTTTCGGGGATCACCAGCTTTCCACGGGCAGTGGGTAAAACTCTGAGCAGTACGTCTCCGGTGCGATTCTTGTCTGCCGTCTTTTTGCCGATAAGCATTCCGTTTTTAAAGCGATAATAATTGTTTTTCGCATTTATTTTTATATTGCTGACAATTGAACCGTCAAACGCCGACTCAGATATCCTGCTTACGTTTTTATGTACATTCAGAACCGTAACAGCCTGACAGTTCATAAATGCGCCGGGCTCGATGCTTTCTACCGTATCAGGTATGGTATATTCTGCCAATCCGACAATTTCACCTGCTTCGTCATGTATGAGAGCCTTTTTCTCGGGGTATCTCACAAGCGAAACGGGAACCTTTTTTCCGCTGCCGTCAACGCCTGCTTCAAAAAGAACGCCGTCTCTGGTTATATATTTATCCTGCTTTCCCTCCAGAGTGATCGATCGAAGTTCCGGACATTTGTCAAACGAATACTCGATCGACTGCATATTTCCTCTGAGGATAACCTCCTCGAGCTTATCACAACCTGAGAAAGCCATATAGCCAAGCTTTGTCATAGAACTCTTTGCCACAACCTTTGTTATTCCTTTGCAGTCCTGAAATGCTAAGAGCTCAATTGATTCAATGCTCTGCGGAATATATACGGTGCCTTTTTTACCTGTAGGTGCAAGGTAGAGGAGATTACCCTCTTTATTGCAGAGATAGCCCTTTACCGAGCTGTAGTCTTCATTCTCATTATCTACATATATATTCTCAAGCTTTTCGCAGCCCGATACAAACTCCCTGTTGATCAGCTTGACATTCTTTGATATCGTGATCTCCCTGAGATACTTCATATTCCTGAATGCGGGGCCTATCTCAACGACCTTTATCCCGTTTATCTCATCGGGAATAATTATACGCTTGGAGGATCCCGTATATCTGTCTATTGTTACATATGTCTCTCCACCAAAGTAATTAAGGCTCCATTCAAAGCCCATATACTTTCCTTCTGTCTGCTCTGACGCGCCTGCAGCCGGAATATCCTGTGCGGCATTGACCGTTGTTCCGCATACCGCAGTACCTATAATCATTGCTGCTGCGAGCGATACAGCAAAAACACCTTTTACAATTCTTCTTCTCATGTTGATCATACCCTTTCCGTATTCTTTGATCATCTACCTATAATAACAGCCGACTAAAACAGTTGGGTGCATTATATTTTTAA
>ONFW01000153.1 GCA_900317215.1 uncultured Eubacteriales bacterium
GATGATCTTCACCCTATTCATCTCGGGGCAGATATGACAGCCTGTTCTCTGCACAAGACACTGCCCGTTCTGACAGGAGGCGCTGCTCTGAATATCGGGAATTCGGCTCTTGCAAACGAGACCAAGGCCGCAATGGCTCTGTTCGGTTCAACAAGCCCTTCCTACCCTATAATGGCGTCGATCGACCTGTGCAGGGCTTATCTGGAGCAGGGCGGCATCGAAGAATACAAAAGCCTGGGGAAAAGGATCTCGGAGATAAAGACACTTGCCAGGGCACACGGACTGATACAGCCTGAGGGACTGTGCGATGAGCTGAGGATATGCATAAACACCTCCTGTGCAGGGATCGAAGAAGCAAAGCAGACTGAGCTCTTCCACAGCTTCGGAATAGAGCCCGAATTTTGTGACGGAAAAAATGCAGTGCTGATATGCACGCCCTTCAACAGCAGCGAGGATCTTGAAAGGGTAGAACGGCTGATATCCTCTCTGCACGGCAGGAGCTGTGCAGATAAGCCTGCAAGGATAAGGCTTCCCCGTCAGATAATGTCCCCGAGAGAAGCCATGCTCGGTGAAACAGAGCAAATAAGCACAGTAAATGCCGCAGGCAGAATTTCCGCAGACAGCTCCTGTCCATGCCCACCGGGGATCCCTCTGATAATGCCCGGAGAGCTGATAGACAATGAAACCGCAGAGCTTATTCTGCGTTCGGGCAAAAAATCGATCTGCTGTGTAAAGCGTGAGCCACTGCTCGGCACATAGTACAAAACAACAAAAAAACCCTGGAAACTCGCTTTTTTTCTAATATTTGCTCTTTTGAATTTTGCACAAAAACTTGATTTAATTTTGCTTAAATGCTACAATAAGATGTCAGCTACAATAATTCAGAAGTATAAGAATTAGGAGTGTATAATATGAAGCTTCAGACCCTTCTTCTCCCCAGAACGGGAATATGTACCGAGGAGCAGATGTATTTTCGCAGACACGGCTCGGTAAAATTCACATGGGACATGGACTTCCTCAAAATGGAGGAGGACGCTCT
Source organism: uncultured Eubacteriales bacterium (assembly GCA_900317215.1). Lineage (GTDB taxonomy): Bacteria > Bacillota > Clostridia > Oscillospirales > Acutalibacteraceae > UBA1213. The sequence continues at coordinate 1,040 of ONFW01000153.1, forward strand.
TGTTGAGTTCGACACCTATTTCAACGGCTGCTCAGCAGAGAAATGGTTCAAATACACTAAGATAAAGCAGATAAGGATCCATGTGCGTGCAAAAGGACAGTTCAGAATAACCCTCATGCGCAAGGAAAAGAGTCTTGACGGCGTAAATACCAAGTTCCTACTTGAAGAGACCTTTGGCAAGCCCAATATAATCGGAGCCTACTCCTTCCCCTTTGAGACTGAATCAAACAACGGTATGTTCTGCTTTCAGATATGCTGTCTGAGCGAAAAAGGAGAATTCTACGGAGGCTATTATGAGGGCGTTGTTGATGAGGAGGATATCAGACCCGTCAAGATAGCTCTCGATATATGCACCTTCAAGCGTGAGGTCTTTGTCGAAAAGAACGTAAGGGAGCTTTATGACAGCTTTCTCAAAAACCCGAAGTCCGACATGAAGGGCAGGCTTGAGATATTCATTTCCGACAACGCAAAAACACTTGACGAAAGCAAAATAGTCCTCTCAGATGATATCCATGTTTTCCAAAACAAAAACACCGGCGGCGCAGGCGGCTTTACAAGAGGAATGATAGAGATCATGAAGTGCAGAGAGGAAAGAGGCATAACTCATGTCCTTGTAATGGACGATGATGTTATCATCAATCCCGAGTCTGTATACCGCACCTTTGTCATACTCTCCCTGCTCAAGGATCAGTATAAGGACGCCTTTGTCGGCGGAGCTATGCTCAGACTTGACAATCAGTTCATTCAGACGGAATCCGGCGCAAGATGGAACAAGGGCTATCTCATCTCTCACAAGACAGGGCTCAATCTGATTGATACGGCAAACTGTGTTTATAACGAATTTGAGGAAAAGACCGAGTTCAACGCATGGTGGTACTGCGCTTTCCCTGCCTCTGTCATAAGAGAGGACAACCTCCCCCTGCCTATCTTCATAAGAGGCGATGACGTCGAGTACGGACTGAGAAACCTCACGAATCTCATTCTGATGAACGGTATATGCGTATGGCACGAGCCGTTTGAAAACAAATATTCCTCCTCGCTTTATTACTATATTTTCAGAAACAGGCTCATCGATAACTCTATCCATGCGCTTAACTACAAGAGGAAAGAGTTCCTGAAGGACCTTTCATCTCAGGTAAAGCGTGAGATCGTGTTCTACAGATATAAAAACGCAGAGCTTCTTATGGACGGAGTAAACGACTTCTACAACGGCATCGACTGGCTAATGGCCCAGGACGGCGAGGCTCTTCATAAGGGAGTAATGGGCAGAGGCTATAAGCTTGAGGATATCAACGGACTGTCGATACCCTTCAGCTATCCCTCATATGAAAAGGCTTGTCACACACAGGAGCCCAATGCCTTTGTAAGAAAATGGAGAAAGCTCACGGCAAACGGTCTTATGCTCCCTGCCAGAAAGAACAACGACAAGGAAATGCCCATAGTCGCGCCTACCTTTACCGCAAGACCTGTAAACTTCTATCGTGTAAAGAGAGTTCTCAACTACGACTATTCAAGCAGAAGGGCGTTTGTTACGGAAAAAAGCATAAAGGAGACTATCCGCCTGATGTACAAGCTGTGGAAGATCCAGCTCAAATCAAGGTGGAAATACCGCAAAACAGTCAAAAAATATCTCGACAGAGGAAACGAGCTTATGAAGCTTGATTTCTGGAAGAAGTATCTTGACATTTAAGAGCCTCACGAATAATATGAAGGAGTTGTTTTTATGAGCGATACAGAAAACCTTGAAAGCACCGCAAAGCCCGCAAGAGCAGAGGATACTCATCATGATATCGGTATCGTAGGACTCTGGTTCGGACTCAATTACGGCTCTGTGCTGACCTATTACGCTCTTTATGAGGTAGTAAGGAGCATGGGCTACAGCGCTTTGATGGTCAACAAGCCCGAGGTACTATGGAGACCGAGATATGCAGAAAGAAACACCCTTGCGAACAGATTTATCTATAAATACTGCGGCGAAGAAAACGTCACACAGTGCTATCACAGCTCTATGGATTATAAGGTGCTCAACCAGACCTGCGACACCTTTATCGTCGGCTCGGACGTAGTCTGGCATCATCAGATCTGCGGAAGAGAGGCGGGTCAGTTCTTCTTCCTTGATTTTGTCAGCGATGAGAAAAAGAAGATCGCTATGGCAAGCTCCTTCGGCTCAGGCTATGAGGGCCCCGAGGAGGACAGACTGTGGTCTGAGCATTTCATGAAAAAATTTGACTATATCGGCGTGCGTGAGGACGAGGCTGTCAATATTTGCAAAAACACCTTCCACTGCAGCGCAGACAAGATCATGGATCCGGTCTTCCTCTGTGACAGGAGGGTCTACCACGACCTTGCAGCCAATTCAACTGCCAAGACCGACGAGCGATACATTTCAAGCTATTTCCTCGGCCCCGGCAAGGAAAAGGCAAGGCTGTTTCTCAGGATAGCAGAGCTGCTTGACTGCAAATACTACTGTCTGCCCAACCCCAATAATCCCGAAAACTTTACTAACAAAACAGGACTTCCCGCCCTGCAGGATCAGAGCGTTGAGGACTGGCTGAAATACTTTGAGAACACACAGTGCTATGTCGGAGACTCCTTCCACGGACTGTGCTTCTCGCTCATATTCGGAAGACCCTTTGTTTGTATCGTGAACAAGGGGCAGAGCCTTGCCCGCTTCAGGACCCTGCTCGCCACCGTCGGACTTGAAAACAGAATGATAAACCTCGATGAGGAGGATCTCTCGCCCGAGGTCATGGACAAGAGAATAAAGGATATCCTCGATCAGAAGATCGACTATGACAAGGTTTGGGAGATACTTGACAAAAACGCTAAGCTCTCATACGATTGGCTTAAAAACGCCATAGCCTCCGAAAAGGATATTGCGGAGGCAACAAAAAAGGTCACCAAATACATCAGAAGCAGCAAAATGGAAGGGCTTTATCCGGACACCGTTGCCGGCGTACCCGAAAATGTCTGTACCGGCTGCTCAGCCTGTGCCAATGTATGCCCCGTTGATGCAATAACTATGCAGGAAAACGAATACGGCTTTATCATGCCAATGGTCAACGCCGATAAATGCGTAAACTGCAAAAAGTGCATCAACACCTGTCCTGCAGTGAACACCAATGCGGATAATTCCCTCCAGCCTGAGATATACTCCGCTATGGCTCAGAATGAGATAAGGGAAAAAAGCTCCTCAGGAGGTATGTTCACAGCAGCAGCAGAAAAGATCATCGAAATGGGCGGCTGTGTGTGCGGCGCTGTATTCGATGCCGGAAAGCAGGAGATACTGCATAAGATAGCCTTCACCAAGGACGAGCTCGCTCCGATGAGAAAGGCTAAGTATGCCCAAAGCAATATCCACCATATCTACCGAGAAATAAAGAAGCTCCTCGATACCGAAAAGCCCGTGCTGTTTACCGGCACACCCTGTCAGGCTGCCGCTCTGAAGGCTTATCTCGGAAAGGATTATGACAACCTCTATGTAATAGATATTCTCTGCCACGGTGTTCCGTCGCAGAAAATGCTCAAGGGCTATCTCGATGAAATATCACGCCTGCCCTCGATAATGACAGACGATGAGCCGCCAAAGCCCGTAAATATCATCTTCCGTGATAAGGAACGTCATGGCTGGAGAAGCAGCACCTTCATAAGGATAGAATTTGACAACGGCAGTGTCTATGAGGGCAATCTCAAGGATAACGACCCGTTTGAAAGAGCCTTCCATGACAAAACAGCTCTGAGAAAAGCCTGCGAGGACTGTCCGTTCTGCACCTTCCCGAGACAGGGTGATCTTTCTATCGGTGATTTCTGGGGCATCCAGGAGCTTGAACCGGGCATGACCGACAAGCTTGGCACCTCGATCGTCTTTGTAAACAATTCTCAGGGCAGACAGCTATATGATTCTATCAAGCGCAGACTTGCAAAACGCAAGCTTATGAAGCTGCAGACCGGAGAGATCAAGAAAAACCGTGTTCGCTCTCACTATCCGGCAAGCCCCAACCGAACAAGATTTATGGAGCTGCTGAAGCACCATACTCTCTCAAAAAGCGTTGAGATGCTCGACACAAAGCATTTTGATACAGGTCTTGCAGTAAACTTCTACGCTGTCAATTTCGGCGGAGCAATGACGCATTATGCCCTTTATCATGTACTTGAGGATCTCGGATATGCCACGCTCATGATAGAAAGACCAAAGACCGCTAAAAACATTGACAGAGTGCTCGAATCCTACGATAAGATCCACCTTGCTCCCCTCTTCCCCGAATATGCAGTTGCAAAAACTCTCAGAGACAGAGA
>ONFW01000019.1 GCA_900317215.1 uncultured Eubacteriales bacterium
GCTCCTGCGTTTGTTATAATTCCTTTTCTCAGTTGCTTTCGGGCTTGCCGAATATCGTCTGATACAGGAAGGCGAAGGGATATTTGTAATCGCCGTTGAAGAAGTATTCTCCATGGCTTGGTGAGCCTATGTTCTCATGGTACATATAGTCGTACTTGTCTCTTGTGTTGAAGCTGAGCGGCGCTTCTCCGTCCTGATATACCCACCATGCGATGAGCTCGCCTGTTTCGATATTCCACAGGCTCGCCCTGAACACCTTGTAATAGAAGGTCTCAGTATGGTCAGGATCGTCCTGATCCGTATAAGAAACGGGGATATATCCCATGGATTCCGCCACACCGAGAACGAGGGGTGCATCTCCGCTCATCACCTTTTCAGCCTTTTCCATAGTAAATACGGAGTACATGGTGTTTTCGTCGTTTACATCGTGGTAGAAATGCATTATATCGTCGAAAAAATTTCCTTTCATCTGAGCCTGAGCTATTTCTTCGTTATAGTCTTCCACATTGCAGTCGGTGCAGTGGGTATCGTCTGAATAGACTCCGAAATTCAGCACGTCTGCATAGCGTGAGGCTTCAGAGGGGCTTATCTCCTTATCGGACGGGAAGCATTTGCCCAATGCATTTGCTGCTACAAATTCACTGACCTTAGCATACGTATACTGCTCGCATTTATCAAAGAAGGGCTTTAGCTTGGCGGCGTTCGGATCAAATCTGTCCCTGACTGCGACACTGTTTAGCTCGGTATCCTCAGGAATAATGTTGTAGTCGATCTTTTCCGATACGGGGTTATCGCTTGACTCACAGAACGAAAGACCGGTCAGATATTTGAGCTTGCCGCCGAAAGTGACCTTTTCAAGTGAGCTGCAGCCCTGAAAGCCCGAATCTATGCAGTTGACGTCACCGTTAAAGGAGAGGTTTTTCAGCGCAGTACAGTCCTTGAAGGACTCCTCAATTTCGTCGACCTCATTTCTGAAGGAAACATCGGTGAGCTTGGTAGCCTCTTTGAAGGATTCTTTTATCGTTCCGACGCTGCCGCCGAATCCGACCTCTTTGATACTGTCGAGATAATTGAAGCATTTTTCTATGCTCTCCACCTTTCCCGTAAATACAACGGAATACTTTTTGCCTGCAGAGCTCTCTTCCGAGTCGGGATCTCTGTTGAAGCAATCTTCGATTTTGCCAACATCTCCGTTGAATAATACATTTTTAACGCCCGAATCCGTGAATGCACTGCTGCTGATCTCGTTGACGTCTGCATTGAAAACGATATTCTCCAGGGCATAGCATTTATAGAACGAAAATGATCCTATGTCTTCTACCGTTCCTCCAAAGGTCACGTTTTTGATAGATTCAGACTCAGCGAAGGCCGAATTTCCTATCTTGATCTGTTTGCTATTGATCGTGATCGTTTCCAGCTTTTTTGTGCTGTATGCAAAATAGGACGGAAGATCACAGATCTCGCCTTTGAAAACCAACTCCTTAAGCGACGGGCTGCATGCAAAAAGCGGCTCAGTATTCACGTTTTCATATTCGTAATCCTTTATGATCTGTACCGAGCCTTCAAATACAGCCTTTTCAAGCGAGTCGCAGCCAACAAACGAGCTTCTTGCATCCTTCAGGCTTCCCATTGTCAGGCTTTTAAGCCCTCTACAGTTCATAAAGGAGTCCCGCAGATGCTCAAAGGTACATATCAGCGAAACACTCTGGAGCTTTGGACAATTATTAAAGGAGTTCCATACACCCCTCAGAGTCCTTGGGACGGATAAGGATTCGAGAGCGGAATTTCCTTCCTTAAACAGTCCGTCTATTGCGGATATGCCTTCAGCTATCGTCAGCTCCTGCAGTGTATTGCAGCCCTTTGAGGTCCCTACCACCGCAAGCACCGGATTGCCCTCATATTCAGCAGGGACAGAGAGCTTAGCGGGAGTCTCCCCCTCTATGACACAGGCATAGGCTTTTTTGCCCTCCTCCTTTGCAGAGCTTATCTCTGCGCCAAGCTCTTCAAACTCTTTAAGATCCTTGTACTCATCCTTTTTCAGCAGCTCTGACAATTCAACATACTTATATTCATAGGCAGCTTCATCGAGCTTTTCTTTGTCAATAGAAAACAGACCTCCGATGCTGTTTTCCTGTGTTCCGCCTGAGCAGGACGAAAAAGCTGCCGCCGAAAGCAGCACCGCTGTAATACAGATAATTGATGTAAGTCTTTTCATTTATAGCACTTCCTTTCATTTATTTATAAATGAGAGCAACGCAGTGCGCGGAGATCCCCTCAAGCCTGCCCGTAAAGCCCAGCTTTTCTTCTGTGGTCGCCTTTATACTTATACAGCCGATATCAAGCCCCATAACTTCGGCGATATTCCTTCGCATATCGTCTATATATGGTCTGAGCTTCGGCTTCTGTGCGATCACTGTAGCGTCTATGTTGGATACAGAATATCCCTTTTCCGCTAACAGCTCGCACACTCCTTTAAGCAGGATAAGACTGTCAGCGTCCTTATAGGCTTTATCACTGTCAGGAAAATGCATTCCTATATCGCCCAATGCCGCAGCGCCCAGAAGTGCGTCCATCACCGCATGAACAAGAACATCAGCGTCCGAATGACCGAGAAGTCCCATTTCATAGGGAATAACTGTTCCGCCTAAGATCAGCCTTCGACCCTCGCAAAAGCGGTGTACATCATACCCATGCCCTACCCTTATCATCATTTTCACACTCCTCCTTTCATAATTATTCTGTGATAGCTTGTAAACAGGAAGGTTTTATTATACAATATAAAAAAACATGCTTTGGAGGATATCATGACCTTTGCAGAAAAATGCAGAAGCTACAGAACGGCAAAGCGTCTCACTCAGAAGGAGGTCGCCGCCGCTGTAGGGATCAGCAAAAGGACCTATATTTATTATGAAACAGGAGAAAAGCTCCCCAGAAGGCTCGAGACCGCCGAAAAGCTTGCGAGGCTGTTCGGTGTGGAGCTGAATGAGCTTGTCGTGCTTGATGACGAACGCTTTCTTGAACTGAGAAAAAAACGTCCGGTCGGTGAAAGAGCAGACGAGCTTATAAACGAGCTGAGAGCTCTTCTCATGGACGAGACAAAGGACAGAGATAAACGATCTCAGACAGTAGCAAGGCTCAAGGAACTGTGCGCCGAATTTGAACGTGCCTTCAATGAAAAGCTAAACGAGACAGAGACCCATAACGAAAGCGAGGACTGAGCCTTATTGCTTTGACAGGCAGCTCCCGCACGGACTGTATCCCTGTGCGATAAGCTCTGAAAGACTGCTCGTTACGGTTTTCTTATTCTCGGACTTGATAGACGCCACCGAGCCGCAGTCAGGCAGATGAACCTTTTTGTTCTTTGTATTGATAACATACTTCTTTACGTCCGAGCTGTCCTGAGAGGCCTCAGACGTACTGCCGCCCTTCTGCTCCCTGCTCGTACCGTCAGCATAGTTGATAACTACATTCGGCTGAATATTATAGGCGTAAATATTGAAGCACACACCCTCACCGTTGTCCTCAACGGAATACGCCTCCATTTCGACGCCCCTTGCGACAAGCTCATTGCCGTTAAATACCGGAGTGACCCTATACATTACATGGTTGCTTGTCTCCTTTACATAGTCAGCCACCATATTTTCAAACGGCAGCATTCCCTCAACATTGAGATATCTTGTCCCCGTGATGAGATTTTTTTCGTTTGCATTCTCTGCCGTTAGCTGAAATCCAATGAGATGACAGCGGTTATACAGAGATTTTCCGTCTACAAAATCATATTTTATGCTCTGCCAGCCTGTCGGCTTTACCTGACTGATATTTCCCCGTTTTTCTGTGGGCATTGTTTCCCTGCACACGCACGCCACACAAAAGCCGCATCTGCCAAGCTCGTCAAGGTCGCTGTAGTATTCATAGGCCTCTGTCATATATTCTGAGCTTTCAAAGTATGGTACATTGTTGTTTATCTCAACAAATGCATCATTCTTATACTCGGGTACGGTGTCAATAGTATATCCGCCCTCTGATGCGGAAACAGGCGGTCTGCTTACCTTTGGAGCCTCGCTTACAGGCAGAATTCCGCAGGAGGGCAGTACGATACAGGTGAATACGGTCAGCAGCAGAGCAAGGGTTGTTTTTATTTTTTTCATCTGACATATACCTCCCTGGTAATAAGTTCATGTGAGCTGCCCCGGAATTCCTCAGTAGAGTCAAGCTTAAATGCTGACATATCGAGCGTGAGCTTTTTATCGGACGGATAGTGCCGGTTCCAGCGGTAGAGGATTATCCCGTTTATCCTGTCGATGAATGAGGACGGATCAGTCACCTCAACAAAGCAGATATCCTCATCGCCTGCAGAATCAATAAAACTGTTGTCAACGGTTATTCTGTCCTCGTAGCCGGAAAAAAGAGACAATGAATAGCTGCCGATGAAGACCTTCCTCTCTCCGGCAGTTTCCATAAGATCCTTTATGAGAAGGCTGTCTCTGCTCTGTCTGCGCTTATTAAAGGATATTCCGTTTTTATCGTCGATGCATATTGCCAATATCATTATCAGTACCTCCCCGAAGGCTTTTTCCTTGCAGAAGCCTGCATGTGTCGGCAGGCTCAATGTATAAAAAAATTACTTTATCCTATTATATACCATGATCCTACACTATACAAGAAACTTTTCTGTAATAATTACAGGATTAATCATTGACACAGACGGTTTTTATTTCTATACTATATTTATGATTTCAATCAGAAGGAGACAGGAAAATGAAAACAAGAATCGGTATTTCAGGCTACGGAAATTTAGGCAGAGGAACAGAGCTCGCTGTTGCTGCGGCTGATGACATGGAGCTTGCGGCAGTTTTTACAAGGCGCGACCCCTCGGGCGTAAGGATACTCACCCCCGATGTTCCTGTTGTCAGCGTTGATGAGCTGGAAGCATGGAAGGACAAGATAGACGTTCTTATTCTCTGCGGAGGGAGCGCCACTGATCTTCCGGTGCAGACCCCGAAGTATGCCTCCATGTTCAATGTGATAGACAGCTTCGATACACATGCAAGGATTCCGGAGCATTTTGCAGCAGTTGATAAGGCTGCTAAGGAAAGCGGTCATATCGGAATGATATCTGTCGGCTGGGATCCGGGTCTGTTCTCACTCAACAGAGTATATGCCAACGCCATACTCCCCGACGGAAAGGATTATACCTTCTGGGGCAAGGGCGTAAGTCAGGGACATTCTGACGCTGTGAGAAGGATCAAGGGCGTAAAAAATGCAAAGCAGTATACCATACCGATAGACAAGGCTCTCGAGGCTGTAAGAAACGGCGAGGATCCGGAGCTTTCCACCAGGGACAAACATCTCAGGGAGTGCTTTGTAGTTCTTGAGGAAGGCGCAGACGCAGCGGAGATAGAGAGACAGATAAAGGAAATGCCCAACTATTTTGCAGATTACAATACTATAGTTCATTTTATTGACGAGGATGAATTTGCAAGAGAGCACAGCGGCATGGCTCACGGCGGTTTTGTATTCAGATCCGGCAGAACGGGGATCAACAAGGAAAACAAGCATATCATTGAATACAGGATCACACTTGACTCTAATCCCGAGTTTACCACGAGCGTACTCATAGCCTACGCAAGAGCTGTAAAGAGAATGTATGACGAGGGTATGACAGGCTGCAAGACTGTGCTTGATGTGCCTCCCGCATATCTCTGCACTCAGTCGGGCGATGAGCTGAGAGCTCATTTCCTTTGAAATAAAAGTGAAAAAACAGCGGATCGCCGTTTGAACTGCGGCAGTCCGCTGTAATTTTTTTATAAGCCTGAGATCAGCTCTGCATAGCTTGAAATGACCTTGACCGCCTGTTCATAGCTGATTCGGGAGGTATCGAAGCACAGGTCAAAATTCCTTGCATTATCCTGATGTCGGCCTGTGTGATATCTGTAGTAGTCCTCTCTGTGCCTGTCGATCTGTTTTATGGTTTTTTCAGCCTCTTTTTCAGAGATATGGAGCATTTCGCTGACCCTTTGGATACACAGCTCCGTCGGCGCCCACACAAACACACGGATCAGTCTGTGCCTGCTGCTTCTGAGGATAGTATCGGCACATCTCCCGATTATAACGCAGTCACTCTTGTCAGCCAGCTCCCTTATAGTCTGAGACTGAGACAGAAAAACTTCATCTTTGCTGACATATTTATTCTTTTCCTCAGGTATGGTGATATCCGGCTTTCGTTTAGAAAGACCCTCGTCATTATCCGAAAGCAGGCTTGCCGGAACTCCGCTCTTTGCTGAGGTCAGATAGATCAGCTCTCTGTCATAACAGGGGATCCCTGCTCTTTCTGCGGCAAGCCGTCCTATTTTTCTGCCGCCGCTGCCGTAGGTTCTTGAAATGGTAATGATCGTATTTGCCATAATGACGCCTCCCGCAGTATTATAATACTATTTTAGACCATAGTCAGCCTTCGGTCAAGGCAGTATTCAAAAAATTATTATCAGGAAAAAAATGGAAGGAATATTATTTATCAGTCTGAAAATAATATATAGCGTGAGCAGATTTGTCTCAACAGAGAATTGAAAGCTGAGGAGATATAACATGAAAAAGCTGATTATTTCACTGCTTGCCTTTACGGTAATATCATTCGGGCTGACAGCCTGCAGATCAGACGACAGCGAGCGCAATGACACGGCACCTTATCCCTCCGCATCTCAGATGCCGAATGTGAACTCAAGCACAAGCAACAACTTGGTTCCTGCAAGCAACGGTGTTGTTACAGATACAAACGGCATAATAGGAGATGAGGACGATCTTGTTCCCGCTCCCGAAGCAAGCGTTCAGAGCCCTGCAGAAAGGATAGGGGATACTGTAGGAGATGCGGCAAGAAATCTTGGCAAAACGGTGTCCGATGCAGCAAGCAACGCCGGCAATGCTGTTTCAAGCATTACAAGCAATGTCGGTGAAACGGCAAAGGATATCGGTGACAATACCGCCGATACCATTGAAAACGCTGCAGATAATGCAAAGCCCTCAGACAAAGCAAGCAGATGAAAAAGCGCCGTCCTTTCCATAACGGAGAGGACGGTATTTTCATGTAATCGTATCACCTGCACTTGCATATAATTTTATAAAAAAGAGAAAGCGGTGTTCGGATGATAGTGACCCTCGAGATAAAAGATAACAGACCCAAGACCCTGATAAAAAAGCTGAAGGCAGTTTTAAAGCCTTGCGAGATAAACGCAAAAATCAAAAAACAGAATAGGATATCCGTTCTGCAGCTTACCTATAAGCTGTTCAGAGGCAGCCCCGACATGAAAAAGCTATCGCCGTTTTTAAGAGGCTGCGGAGAAACTATAGTCTGCAATAACTGCAGCAACGCAGAGCTTTCTCCGTATAAAAGATTTTCAAGCAGTGAATTTGCACAGGCTATGATGCTGAGCTTTATCCGTGAGCTGCTTTCAAGAACAGACTGCTCCTTGCAAAAACTGAGGCTTGCATACTGCGACCCAATGGGAGAATATCCCGATACCGCCGAAGCGCTGCTCGAATACTGTCAAGAGCTTACTGTGGTGACGAATATGCCAAGATTTTATGAGACTGTCTCGGAAAGGATCCTCAGAGAAAGCGGGGGTACACTTATAGTCAGCAATACTGTAGATGCTCTTCGGGACTGTGATATCGTGATCTGCTCCGAGGCGCCGGATATTCATTTTCCCCTCTCTCCCGACGCGATAGTTTTTTCCGCAAAAAAGCCCCTCGTATCCCTGAGCAATACCGTGATCTATGATTACAGAACAGCCGTACCGTATAAGTATCAGCGCCTCAGGCCCGACTATATAGACGAGTTCAGCTTTCTTTCCGCTCTTTATTCCATAGAGGGCGTAAGCTCGCTTGCAAGGCTCGTTCCTTCTGCTGCGGCTGACGGCGAGGATATCTATACCGCAGAAAGACTTGCTTCAAGGCTTTCAACTATCAGCCGTTCGGCATAAAAAATGCAGAGCGTACAGGGAGATGATCTCCTTTAACGCTCTGCGATCGCTTATCTGTGCTTTGCGTGGAAGCTTATTCCAACAGTTGAGGGTCCGCAATGGCTGCCCGCTGTGGGATTGACATCAAAGATCTCTATCTTGAGGTCGTTTCCGAATTTTTCTTTGAGAAGTCTTACCGCCTCATCGGCAAGAGCAGGCGCATCGGAATGACCGACAAGCACTCTGTGCTTATCTATATCCTCGCCAAGCTCCTCAACAAATGAGATCAGCCTTGTAAGAGCCTTTGTCCTCCCCTTTTCTTTGCCTATATTGACCATTTTTCCCTCAGAGTTCATGAATATTATCGGTCTGATACCCAGCAGAGTTCCCATGGTCCCGGCAAGTCCGCTCACCCTGCCGCTCGCCTTAAAGAATTTAAGATCGTCCGCAAAGAAGTATACCGCGAACTTATCGACCTCGGTCTTTGCCCATTCGAGTATCTCGTCAACGGTCTTCCCTGCCTTATAGAGATCGCCCACCTCAAATACGATATTAAGGCTACCAAGGGTTATACCCTTAGTGTCTATTGTATAGAAGCTTCTCTCGGGATACTTTTCCTTCAGCTCCTTTACTGCAGCGTCCATTGCATCAAAGGTTGCCGTCATCGCCCTTGAAAAATGAACATAAAGAATATCATCGCCGTTTTTGAAATGCGGCTCAAAATATTTCTTATAGCTCTCGGCGCTGATAGCGCTCGTTTTGGGGAGAACTCCGCCTCTGAGCTGGTCATAGAAGGCATGAGCGTCGAATTCTTCAAAATCCTCATAGGGGTAGGTCGTAACACCGTCAATGCTGTAGGGCATGCTGATAAGGTGATATCCGTATTCCTTTGCCGCCTTTGGGGTTATGTCCGTATCGGTATCCGTAAATAATACTAACATAGCTGTCCTCCGTTTTATTCAAGAATTAATATATAATCATAGATAGGCTGTTTGCCATCTATCATTATCACATCTGAAAGGGGATATTTTTTTGCAAAGCTGTTTTGAGTTTCTTCCGCTTCCTCCTGAGTGACATTTTCTCCGCTGATGACTATAATTATGTCATACTGCTCAGGCGAAAGCTCATCGGCAAGCCTTGAAAGTGCGGTATTCTTATCTGCGGAGCTGTTGTAGATCATATCGCCTACAAAGCCGATATACTCGTCCTTCTTTATCTCAAGTCCGTTCTGAACGGTATCTCTTACCGCTCTTGATACTATACCGGTAACAACTGCCGAGATTATCTCGCTTTGCTCTGCTATTATTTCATCAGGCTCTCTGCCGTCTGTTTCAAGCTGAGAGATAGCAGCATAGCCCTCTCCTATCGTCTTGCTCGGTATAATGCATACCTGAGCGTCTTTATAAAGCGACGCTGCCTGCTGAGCTGTAAGTATGATATTGCTGTTGTTGGGATAAACAAGTATCCTGTCCGCATTTATCCTCCTGAATGCGGATATCAGATCCTCCGCAGAAGGGTTCATGCTCTGACCGCCGTCAACGACCTCGTCACAGCCCAATGAGGTAAACAGCTCCTTTATCCCGCTGCCTGCAGCAACGCTTACTATCCCGTAGGACTTACGCGGTTTTTTAGAAGCCGGCTCATAGCTTTTTCCTGCATTCAGCTCGTTATGCTGCAATGACATGTTTTCTATCTTGATATTCAGAAACTCTCCGAATTTCTGACAGTAATTCAGAATATCACCCGGGCAGAACGTATGAACATGCGCCTTGACTATCGTGCCCTCCCTGAATACGACAACGGAATCTCCGACGCTGTTCAGATGATCCTTGAAGGAATCAAGATCAAAGTCATCCGGAGAGCCCTTGCTCCTTAGCAGCCGGAGAAGAAACTCCGTGCAATATCCGAATTCAAGCTCGCTGTTTTCGTCAAAGGCGGAGTAATCTATCGTCTTTGACTGCTGAGCAGTTACCTGAACATTCTCAAATTCTCCGCCCATAAGGGCATTCTGCATGCCCTCGGCTATATAGATGAAGCCTGCGCCGCCGCTGTCTACCACGCCTGCTTTTCTCAGAACATCAAGCAGCTCGGGAGTTCTTTCAAGAGAGCGGTGAAGCTCTGTAAGAAAGTTCTCAAAATAGCTTTCAAGCGTGCTCCCTTTTTTTATCCTTGCTCCCGCATAGATCACAGCGTCCTTATATACCGTGAGGATAGTACCCTCAACAGGAGTCGATACGGCGTTGTAAGCCTCGCTCAGACCGCTTTCAAAAGCCTTGCCGAGCAGGGTGACATCGGCGCTTTCAACTCCCTCGAGACCTCTTGAGATACCTGCAAATATCCTTGAAAGTATTACTCCGGAATTTCCCCTTGCACCTAAAAGCATACCCCTGGCAGCAGCAGACGCAGTATTCCCGAGAGAAGCGTCAGCCTCCTGTTTAAGCGCCGCGACCCCCGAATCTATCGTCATGAACATATTGTCTCCGGTATCTCCGTCCGGAATAGGAAAGACATTCAGATCGTTTACTAACTGTCGTTTAGCCGAAAGCGAGGCAGCCCCGCACCTCAGCATATTGGCAAACATAATCCCGTCAAGCATTGTTGTTTTCATAACTGTTTCCTCTCTGTTTTATACCTTTACTATCCTGTTCTTCATGCCGAGTATGATCTCTATGATCCTGTCGGCTGCATCTGAGGATATGTTTCTGTACTGCATCTGTATAACTCTTGCGGCAATGGCTTTTTCTTCAACAAAACGCCTTGCCTTTAAAACTGTGTCACGGATATTCCTGCCTATAACAGCCATTTCATGATTTGCAAAGAAATCCCCGCTCTCATTCTTATCGCTTGCGTGAAGCGAAAGATGTACTATGGGAACTCCCGTTATCGCAGCCTCAGTGCTTGTCAGAGAATCCGGCCGCAAAAGAATGGCGTCTGCGCTCTCAATATAAAGGTTGAGCTGTTTTGTATAGGTTATAAGCCTGATATGAGCGTCACCGCCTATAAGCTTCAGCAGGGCGTCTCTGTCCGGACTGCTTCTCTGCATAGGAATGTATACCGCATGATCCTCCTTCTCGCATTGTGAAAGCTCTCTGCAAAGCCGTGCGATCTCATCGGGTGCAAGTCCCTCGGGCATCAGCAGATAGATCCGTCTGTTCTTTGGGATAACAAGGTAATTCCTTGCAGCGGCTTTTCCTATCCTTTCGCGGAAATTTTTCTTGACAGGTATACCTGTAACATAGATCTTATCGCTGCTTATCCCGTATCTGACGAGCCTTGCCCTTATATCCTCATGCGGTACAAAATAGCAGTCCGCCTCAAAAGCAAAATGCTCCTCCGCAAAGGAATAATCACTCACAATGCAGCATACAGGCGGACATGAGCCCTCCTGGGCCTTTATTGCAGACATAAGTCTGACTCCTCCGTTAGTAGTGCAGATAACAGCGTCTGCACCCTCCTCCTTGAGAAGCGCAGATATTCCCTTTAAATATTCAGGCAATGAATACCTGGAGCTGTCGATCTTAAGATCGGAAATATCCATAGGCTCACAGCTTATATGCTTTTCAAGCGCCGCTATTATCACAGCATCGGAAATGTATTTCAGCTTTTTTGACGACTTGTCACTGATAACTATAATTTTCATTGTAACACCGTCCCTTGAACAAAAAGACCGATAAAAAAATACACACCTGTTGATTTTCTGTATGAGTTTATATTATAATATTATCAGATCATATTCAACCTACATAATACACCATACATGAGGCTTATACCACAGATCATAAATAACTGTTGCTTTTTATACAGTTGATGCGAACTTTGTCGATTTTTGAAAGAGTGATGAAAATGAAAACAGCAGCTCACAATAACGACCGCAGAGTTGTTAAAACAAAAAAAGCGATAAGATTAGCATTTGCAAAACTGCTCTCGGAAAAGGATATCAACGACATCACCGTGAGCGATATTGCAGCCCTTGCGGATATCAACCGCAAGACCTTCTACAACTACTATGCAGGGGTATATATGGTGATCGACGAGATAGAAAACGATATTGTCGACACCTTCGGAGCAGTTCTCGGTGAGATAAACTATAAGGACGAGCTTAAGGATCCGTATTCCATTTTTGAAAAGCTCACCTCGATAATCAATACCGATATGGATTTTTACGGGCATTTCTTTACAATGAACGGTAACACAAATATGCTCAACAAAATAGTAAATCTGTTGAAGGAAAAAACAAAGGCGGAGATGATAGCTCAGACCCAGACCGGCGAGATCATTGCCGAAACCGCTCTTACCTATATGCTTTACGGAATGTTTGCGGTTTTTCAGACATGGTTCAATTCCGACAGAAAGCAGTCTATCGAGGAGCTCTCCGAGCTTATCAGCAAAATGTGTTTTTCAGGACTCAACGGGGTCATCAATATGCAGTCATAAAAAACAACAGTACAGGCGCTAATGGCTTGTACTGCTGTTTTTTTAAATCAGTATTCCCTTTAAATGATCTGTCTCATGCTGTATCACCTGAGCAGTAAACCCGATAAAGGTCATGCGGCGTTTTTTCATCATCATATCCTGATATTCAACGGTGATCCTTCTGTATCTTTTTGTCCTTCTCACTCCCGACAAGGACAGACAGCCCTCTTCAGTCTCAAAGCTTTCTTCTGAATGAGCTATTATTTCGGGATTCAGCATTACAACAGGCACTCCCTCGGCAAAAAAGGCGATAATGCTTTTGTTCACGCCTATCATGTTTGCGGCAAGTCCTGCACAGTCAGCCGAATGTGCAAGCAGAGTGTCCCTCAGATCAAAAGCAGTCTGCATATCCTTTTCACCGGCAGGCTCAGCCTTATTCATCAGAAGCATAGTATCGTGAATTATCGGTCTTATCATTTCATTCTCTCCTGTTCTTTGAATAAACCTGTCTTTTGCGGCAATAATACTATAACAGACGGATAAGTACCTCACAAGCAGCAGATGAGGCTGCCGACATCTGCTGACGGCGTCGCTCTCTCCGATCAAGTAAGATTGGACCTTGTTTAACAATTGAAAGGAAGATGCTATATGACTATCATACCCTGCTGTGAAAAATGCATATATCAGGCGGACGGCTTTTGTATGCTTGACTATGCCGCAGCAGCCATGTGCTGTGACGGCTCAGGGTGCATACACAAATCAGCTCCTCAAAGCACGATAAGACAGTTCAGCCGCCAAGAGCAGCGACCGCATCCCTGATAGTTCTTACAGAGATGATCTCAATATCACAATCCTTTGGCAGCACAAGGCTTTTCAGATTATGATAAGGCAGGATACACTTTTTAAAGCCCAGTCTTGCAGCCTCCGTCACTCTCTGCGCGGCATGGTTGACACTTCTTATCTCTCCCGTAAGACCGACCTCACCAAAGGCGATAAGCTCCTCCGACACAACGAGATCCTTAAGGCTGCTGACAAGCGCAAGAGCAAGCGGAAGATCGGTGGCAGGCTCATCAAGCCTTAATCCGCCGATAACATTGACATAGGCGTCAAGGCTTGAAAAATAGTAGCCGCATCGCTTTTCAAGCACAGCAAGCAGCATTGACATACGGTTATAATCAAAGCCGGTGGACATTCTCCTTGGATTTCCGTATCCTGAATTAGTCACAAGCCCCTGTATCTCGGCAAGAATGGGTCTTGAGCCCTCCATGGTGCAGGCTACGCAAGTACCCGAAACATTCTTCGGCCTGCCGGAAAGGAGCATCAGAGACGGATTTTCAACCTCGGAAAGTCCGCTGTCGCTCATCTGAAAAACGCCGATCTCGTTTGTGGAGCCGTAACGATTTTTTACGGCTCTGAGTATCCTGTAGGACATCTGCTTATCGCCCTCAAAATACAGCACAGCGTCAACTATATGCTCAAGCACCTTTGGTCCTGCAATAGCTCCGTCCTTGTTTACATGACCAACTACGATGCAAGGGATATCGAGGGATTTCGACGTCCTCATGAGGATATTGGTACACTCTCTCACCTGTGTAACGCTGCCCGGTGACGAGCTTAGCTCCTTGAAGTTCATCGTCTGTATCGAATCTATCATGACAAGATCAGGCTGCTCGGACTGTATCTGGTCGGCTATCACCTCGATATCGGTCTCTGTCATGACAAAGAGGTTCTCGCAGTTTACACCAAGCCTTTCCGCTCTGAGCTTTATCTGCCTTCTGGACTCCTCTCCGGAGATGTACAGGATCCTGAGGAGCTTTCCGAGATGAGAGCATACCTGAAGAAGTATGGTAGATTTTCCTATTCCCGGGTCACCTCCGAGGAGTACGAGGGATCCCTTTACTATGCCGCCGCCCAACACACGGTCAAGCTCCTTCAGTCCCGTATAATATCTCTGCTCGTCCTCTGTAGAGATCTGAGTTATGCTGACAGGTACAGACGAGGCCTTTTTTCGTTGAAGGTCAAGACGTGACGGACCTTTTACAGCCTCCCTTATCTCCTCTGCAAGAGTATTCCATTCTCCGCAGGAGGGGCATTTGCCGTACCATTTTGCACTTTCATATCCGCACTCACTGCATACATACAAGCTTTTTAGTTTTGCATTTGCCATTTATAACACTTCCTGATATTTTTCATTTGCTCTGTGTACAATAGTTCATTATCCCGCAGAGCAGAGAAAAGGCAAGCTGCTGCTGATACCCTTCATCGGAGAGCTTTTTCGCCTCCTCCTCATTTGAGAGAAAGCCGCACTCCGCAATTACCGCAGGGACCCTTGCATTTGCAAGAATATATATGCTGCTGTCGGCAGGCTTTAGCTCTCTTTTGTTTTCGGGCTGAATAAGCCCCGTTACAGAGGCTCTCATGCTCTCGGCAAGCTTTATGCTCTCAGGAGAATTTGTGGAATAAAAAAACTGTGCGCCGCTGTATTTGCTCTGCTCAAATTTATTCTGATGAATACTGACAAGGATATTGTCAGGACTGCTGTTTATTATCTCAACACGCTTTTTCAGATCGGAAACCTTTTTTTCTCTTGTTGTTTCGGCAGAGCTGTCATATATTGAGATATCACTGTCTCTTGTCAGCACAGTTCTATAGCCGCAGACCGAAAGCATATCACGAAGCTTCAAGGCTATACTGAGATTGATGTCCTTTTCATACAGACCGTTGCTGACAGCGCCGCTGTCCTCTCCCCCGTGTCCTGCGTCAATTATTATTATCCTGTCACAGACACGGCTATCGGACATTACGGTGACAGCCTGATCCTCAGTAAAAGCCGTATAAAGCAGACCGCCGAAAAGAAATATGCAGAGCAGTGACGCCGAACAAACAAGATACACCTTTAGCTTATACATTATCTCACCCCGATAATATATATGAGGGCAGACAGCGAATAATAACAAGGCGTAAGGCGGATCAAAGCTTCAAAACAAAAGCGGTCTTGCGACCGCCTTAAGCTATCAGCAGGCTGTTGCTGCTGATATTATATATTATCAAACGGGGAAAAAATTGAACATCCGCTTTTAAATTCAGTGTCTTTTTCCTGCGGGACCGGTCTCATCGGGATAGCTTATAACAGGCGCATTGCCTTCAGGAGTTTTTTCGTCCATATCGTCATCAAATGGGATCGAATTCTTGATATAAAAGCTTTCCTTTATCTCAACGAGCCTGTCAAGATTTTTGCACAGGCGGAGGTATACGTTGTCAAGCCTGTCGTCAAGAGTAAGTGTGCCGATCTTTATATCACGGCGCAAATAAATGAGATCCTCGCTGAAAAGCCTGATCTCCTTTTCTATATTATCAATGAGCATTATTGTATCCATTGCCTTTTCCTGAGCCTCATCAATGACTCCGTGAGCCTTCTCCTCGGCCTTCATTTTAATTTTTATAAGGCTCTCCTGAAGCTCATCATATCTTTTCGCCTTGATAATAAGTGAATCATATTCCTCCTGAAGCTGCCTTTTTTCCTTCAAGCGCAGCTCCAGCTCTTTTTTATAAGCCTCAACATCATTTTCCCTCTGGCCAATGGTTTCGGCAAGTCTCATCTGTGTTTCCTGCAGAGAATTATAAAGAGCATTTCTTGAGGCGGTCATTTCGATAAGAGCAATATTCTTTTCTGTCGCTCTGAGCTCAGCCTGCTCAAGCTTATCCTGAAGAAAGTTGATCTGTTCCTCAGAGGTAAGCATATTTTTAGTATTTTCAGAAAGCTCAGAGTGCTTAATAATTACTTCTTCTGTCATTTTATGCACCTCATTTTTGATTCTGTTTCATTATATCATAGATTCATTTCAAAAATCAACATCTTTATCTTAAAAATAATAAATGTGGTCGTCTGAGAATTTACCCTGAGAAAAAGGGTTCCAGCCCAGAAGCACTTGATAAGCTTGACATATAAAAAATAATAAATTATAATGATAAAAATATAAAAGCCTATGCAGCAAAGAATTATGTTACAGAAATGACCTTTACTATTGCAGAAACTAACATCAAAAAGGAGATTTTTTTATGCCTATGATTTTTTGTAAGGTATGTGGAGAAAAGCTCCCTGAAAACGCAAGGTTTTGCCCTAAATGCGGATATCGCTTTGAAAACGATCAGAGCGCCCCTCCTCCCTTTACCTTAACCAGGAGCCAGCCTGCTGCTCCGAATAAGCTTTCTCTCGATAAGGAACAGGAAAAGCCTAAGCTGTCGCTGACAAAAGACTCAACCGTCGGAGCTGAATACAAATCAGAGCCTCAAATGCCTGCTCAGCAGCCCCTACCTCTGAATAATCCCCAGCAAAGCATGCCCTCCTCCTATCCCGAGCCTCAGAGATACGCCTCTGCTCCCATGACCTATGACAGAAATGTTCCTCAGCAGGCAAGCCCTGTTTCGTCCGGTACTGCTGTAAAAGGGAAAAGTAAAGCCCCTGTGATATTAATTATTATAGTTCTTATATTTACTTTTGCAGGTGCAGTGACTTTTGCTTATATCTTCTTTAACTATGATAAGATGCCCTGGAAGGTCAACACAAGCTCTGCGCCCTCTGCGTCACAGACAAGCAGCCTCACCTCCGAAGAGAGCAGCTATACATCTGCAGCAGGCGGCTATGAAGAGCTTGATTTAAGAGCTATCTGTTACGACAGCAAGAACTATGATTACTCCTTTACAACTATCGCTGCAGACAACAGCTTTATCGAGGTAGATACAAATCCTCAGGATATTGCAAACTATAACAGTGCCGACGCCAAGGAGTTTATCAAGGAGCTGAATAAGACCTTCGGTTTCAGCGACAGCCTGATAGACGAAATGATTAAAACTAACGAATCAGACGGCAGCAAACTCGAGGAAAACGACGATATCAGAGTCAAGTGGCGCAATGACCCCGAAACAGGTCTTGTTGTCAGATATATCAGAAAATAAACTTGATACTCAGGATCAGCCCGCGAGGGCTCCTTCAAGAAATGACCGCCGCAGTCAGCCTTTGACTGCGGCGGTCATTGTATGCTATTAAATCATACTACGTCCTTTATCATGCCTATCTCAATTACCCTTCCGTTATCGCAAAGAAAATCAAGATGCATACTGTCAGATCCGGTATAACCCATGTAATACTCATCTTCTACGGTAGGTTCTCCGTATATCTTCTTTATCTCATCTGTGCTCATGCCAACCTGCGCGCCCTTATCGGTCGTGACAGAGCTTCCGGAAAATGTGATGCTGAGTATTTTCTCTCCTGAGGGATCGGGATAGCTCTCGATCTGCAGATCTCCATATGTATAGATCTTATCCTCTCCGGTGCCGATACAGCTCGGCGCAGTGCTTATGCTGTCGGGATTTCCAAGCACCGACAATGCATTATCAATGCCTGCTCCGGGAACTATAGACCTGAAGGAAATATCACTGTCTGAAAAGCTGCCTGTCTGGGGCTGCGGCTCAGGCTCGGGCTCTGTCTGAGACTCAGGCTCTTCAACAGAGGTCTGCGGCTCAGGCTCCGGCTCCTGTTCAGAGGGCTCTGAAGACTGCAGGGGCTGTGGTTCCTCAGCAGAGCTTTCATCCTCAATGTCAGAAGCTGCGGCAGAGCTTTCATCACTTTGCTGAACTGAGCTTTCCTCGCTTTGCTCGTCAGAGCTTTCACTGTCGGCAGCAGAAGTCTTTTCCTCACTGCTCTCAGCCTTTTGGCTCTCCTGAGCAGAGGTCTTGCTTTCTTCCTTTGAGTTGACAGCGGATGCCTCGGAGGTCTTTGTCTCGGAGGTCTTTTCGCTTGTTTCAGCACTTGTCTGAGAAGCTGCAGAGCTTTCAGCCGATGAGCCGCTGCTCTGAGCACCGCTGTCCTTTGAGCCGCAGCCGGCACAGCCTGCTGCAAGAATACAGGTGATTAAAAGTGCAAGTATGATCCTTCTTTTCATTTTAATTATTTCCTTTCGTATATATGAATTCTAAGATGCGCGTTATCTATCCTCCGCCAGTAGAACGGTTATCTCGGCACCCTCAAGCTCCTCGGACCTGAATCGGGCTGAAAAGGAATTATCCGGAACGGTGTCGGTGCCAAGGCTTTCCCTGTCAGCGCAGGGCAGGGCTTCATAAAGAAACTCCTCTCCGTTCTTTTTCAGGGAAATGTATATATTATCACAAGTTTTCAGTTCCTGCTGAGAAACGGTTCCGCAGATCACAGTGTCGGTACTGCCCTTTATCTTCTTCATCGTTTCAGGCTCGGTACCTCTGAGAGGA
>ONFW01000154.1 GCA_900317215.1 uncultured Eubacteriales bacterium
ATGAGCAAGTGCCGGGAAGAAGTTATGGAAGCGGCATTTATCGCCGCAAATGAGTTTGAAACAGCTGATGTCAGCATTATTAACGATCTTCAGGGCAAAGCCGCAAGATTTGATAGTCTTTGCAATATTATGGGTATGGCATATATCTATACTGAGATACCTGATCCGGACAAGGGCTGCAAAACATACCTTTCCATAGGATACGGCAAAGGCGCTTTTGAATCAGCAAAGCAATCCCATTATATAGGATATGTTTCCGGCACATTGTACGAAGAAGAGATCAAGGTTTTCACAAATGATGAAGTGGCATTTCTTCATGCCGATACGGAATATGGGGACACTATAATCTGCTATGTTCCGGTAAAGAAGAATAATTCCTCTGATAACTCCGGCGCAGGGAAGGAAACATTCTGTATTGCCGGTGCGGAAATGTCTGTCAGCGATGCTGTCAACACGGTCCGGACAAGATTCAGATATATAATGGTTATGATAATCGTCACGTCGGTTCTGATCGTCTTTATCATAGCATTTATTCTTAAAAGGAAGATACAGAAGCCGATCACTCTTATAAGCAAAAAAATGGTCGGTTTTATCCATGAGCGCGGTAATGAATTCGTACCGCTGGAAATCAAGGGACAGGATGAATTTGCAAAAATGGCTGACTCCTTCAACAGCATGGCGTATGAAATAGACCGATATATTAAAGATATTTCAAAGCTTAACCGTGAAAAAGCGATGCAGGAAACAGAACTGAATATTGCCAGGGAAATACAGAATGGTTTTCTGGAGCCAACGTCATTCCACGCTGAAAGCGTGAATATTCATTCATGTATGCTGCCCGCAAGGGACGTCGGAGGCGATCTTTACGATTACCGAATACTCAGCGACGGGAGTATATGTGTGATAATTGCAGATGTTTCAGGCAAGGGAGTTTCGGCTGCTCTGTTCATGGCAAACGCAATCACCTTACTCCGGCAATATGCGGAGTCAGGTTTGTCTCCAAGCAGAATAATGGTGGAATACAACAATCATCTTGCGAAGCATAACCCCAATATGATGTTTATTACAACCTTTATAGGAATATATCATCCCGAAACCGGAGAGCTTGTTTACTCCAACGCCGGTCACAATCCGCCATATTTGCTTTCGGACAGACTTATCGAGATAGAAAGCTCATTTGAAGCAGCGGCCGGCCTTTTTGAGGATGAGCAATACACTGAAAGACGGATAAAAATGAAGCCGGGCGATACGCTGTTTCTCTATACCGATGGCGTTCCCGAAGCAAAAAGCACAGATGATTCACTGTACGGCGACGACAGACTCAAGGAAACACTTTCCAAAAATCTAAAAAAATCGGGAGAGGTCATTCTAAGCTCAGTTCTTGAGAGCGTAAAAGCATTTTCAGAAAACGCCGAACAAAGTGATGATATAACAATACTTGTCATGACAATTCCGGAAATCAGAAAATACTCATTAAAACTTGAAGCAAAAACCGAAAATATAAGCATTATCAATGAAAAGCTGCTTTCACTCGATGTTGAAGAGGAAGACAAATTCACCCTACGGCTGATCGCCGAGGAAATGTTTGTAAATATATGCAGATATGCATACAAAGACGGCACCGGAACGGCAGAGGTAAGTATCTCTCAGGAAGGGAAAAAAGTCACCCTTGTTTTCATCGACAGCGGAATACCGTTCGATCCGACAAAGGATATCCCTGATATAGAGAATTATGATCCGGACAACGACATCGGCGGATTAGGAAGATCTCTTGCATTTGAAATAGCTGACGAATATTCGTATCAGTACAAAGACGGTAAAAACATTCTGACCGTTATCAAAAATTTCAGCGGCTGAAAAAACAGCTATAAAAAGGAGCTACAGGAGCGGAAAACCGCATCTGCAGCTCTTTTTTTATCATTTATTATCTGACAATATTAAAAGGGTCTTATTCTTCGATAGTCAGCTTCTTTTCAAGTCCGGTCATTCTGATAATGGTCAGTACATTATTCCTCAGACCCTTAAGCACAAGACCGTCCTTGTTTCCCATAACTCTGTATGCCGCTACGATCGCTCTGATCCCTGCAGATGATACATAATCCACGCCGTTCATATCAAAAATCATTTTATCAGCTTTTTCAGCATTATCACGAAAAACCTTTTCCAGCTCGGGGGAGGTAAGAGTATCTAATCTTCCCTCTATTATCAGTGTATAAACCTTTTCTTCGTTTTTTACAGTTATTTTCATTATAGATCCTCCTTGTTACCTGCAAAGCATACATACTTTGCGTCCTTTTTTGCAAAACTTAGTTACTCGTTATTGTTCATCTGCATTTCCGTCATTACCTTAAGCCTGAATCCGTTTCCTGCGGAACTGCTTCTGAAATCCTGCATTATCAAGAATATCGCCCACAAGACCAATGTCTGAGCTATATACATCTATTATATCATAGATTGCAGATCATTTCCAGGTTTAATGTACATTTTTGGCGTATTACGAAAATATTTTTTCCGCTTTGTTTTCAGCCTGAAATAAGTACTTCGGGATTATCGCACTTTTGAGCTTCACGGATTCAGGGATAAATAAAAAATGAAAAAACAAAAAGAATTGCACAGAAAACAATTGCATCATAGTATCAGAAATGATACAATTAATTTGTATATTTTGTTTAAAATTACAGATGTTACCTTCGGAAGATGTACCGTTGTAGTTGCTTTAAGGAATATCTGGGATACTTTAATAAAAGGAATGATGATGAAAATAATATGCAGATAAAGATATATACAGCAGATGTCAGGGAGCTGGATGATCCTAATTTGTTCCGCTGTGTCTACAGCGGCGTTTCATCCGAAAGGAAAGCAAAAACCGACCGGATGGTATTCTATAAGGACAAAAAACTGTCTCTCGGCGCAGGTGCGCTGCTTGAATACGTTCTTGCGGCTCATGGAGTGACCGACCTGACATTTACGACAGAACATAATAAAAAGCCAAGACTTGCAAGTGAGGAAGGTATTAAATTCAATATTTC
>ONFW01000057.1 GCA_900317215.1 uncultured Eubacteriales bacterium
ACCTCAGACGGCAAACTGACAGAATAAGTGCCGCAAAGAAAACAGATAGAGCCAAACACAGCGAATTTAGAGGGTGCGCGGTGTCCGGTGGAGCCTTTTTTCGCCGGAAAAGGGGTCCCCGACGTATGATAAAGCTTTTCTTGCAATAATCACGCTAAGATGATATGATTAATCCGAAAAGAAATTACGGAGGAGAGCGCTATGAAGCTTGCGGTAACGTACGATAACACAAACGGAAGGGTATTCCGTGAGTTTGAAAAAACAAGGGTCATCAAGGTATATGAGGTCAGTGACGGAGAGATCGTCGATTCTGAGCTTGTCGGCACCATGGCAAAGACCGTTGAGGATATCATCGGCGTAATAACCATGCTTGATGCGGACGGTGTGCTCTGCGGTGATCTTGAAAGATCCAGCATGGAGCTCCTCGACAATGAGGGTATTCTGTATTACAGCGGATTTTATGATGACGCAGATGAAGCTGTCCGGGATCTGATCAACGGATATGTTCTTTTCGGCCCTGACGACTGAAACCATTTTGCGGCAAACTCTATGAGCCGCCGGAACAAGGCAGCTCCAAATTATTCCTGCAAAACATCTATGATCTCCTATGCTGCCTATACGGCAGTATTTCAGGGCTGCGGCGCTTTTTAAATGCCGCAGCCCTGTTTCTGTAATGCCGCAGGAACATCACTTTGCTCTTGCTGCAATAATGCTTACCATTTCTCCGACGTTTTTCATTGATGAGATCTCGCCCATTTTGAACTTCATTTTGAACTCACGCTCAACTGCGTTGATGAGAGTGATGTGCTCAAGGCTGTCCCAGTCGTCAATATCGTCCGCCGTTGTCTTGGGCCCTACAGTAATATCCTCGTCATCAAAAACATCTCTGAAAACCTTATTCAGTCTTTCATAAATAACCTTAGTATCCATGATCCTTCTCCTTTTGTTTTTTTATTATTGTACCCGATTGGCAAGAATTTATTTTTCGCATTCAGAAATATATCCTTTTTTATTTCAGCGCAGAATTATCCTCGACCTTAATCACATGGTTTCTGTTTTCATAGGAAGCAACATCAAGCTGCCATACGGTATTGCCGTTCTCGTCCTCGCTTATTTTTTCAAAGCCAAAGAAGCCGTAAAGTTCCCTGACCATATTGTTCTTTGCAGTGGGATAGTAATAGCCCTTTACCGTCTTTATTCCCTGCTCCCTGCAGCGCTCGATAAGTCTGTCGAGCATTGCAAGCTCCATATCTCTCTTGAGAACACGGCAGCTCATCAGCCAGAGCTCCATATTGAGGACATCTCCGTCCTTTTTGCCGATAACTACCGAAACTACGCCGTTGTCTCCGAATTTATCAATAAGCTTGCCATAAAGTCTGATATACTCGCTGCTGTTATAGACCTCCTCCATTTCTGTGGGAGTATAACGCTTTGTAGTAACATTGAACTGATTGCTCTTGTTGGAGAGCTGCGTTATCCTCTGCAGATAAACGGGAATGAAGTCGTCTATCACTGCAGTCATGTCAAGACTGAGAAGATATTCCTTATAATCCGCAAAGGAAGCCTGCTGAGCTGCTCTCTGAGCATTTGCCTTGTACATCTCGTTTCTTTTGAGGTCGTCCTCGCTGAAATTTGTGACCTCAAAATAACCGTTGCGGTCGAGGGTAGTGATATAGTTTTCAACGCTGTCCATTTCCGGTGCGCTGATACCGGGGATCTGGGCGCTGACTATCGCTCTTTCGGCAGGGTTGTCGTCCACAAATACGATAGAATCAGGCAGGATATTAAGCTCAGATGCAGTTTCTATGATATTCCTGTCCTTGTTCTCCCAATTTGCCTTTATTATGATAAAATCGTCAGGCTTGAGCGCTCCCTCGGGATGCTCAAGACCTGCAATAGCATTCTCATGGTCGTTCTTTGAGCATACCGTCAGTATCACGCCGAGATCCTTCAGTGACTTTATATAGGTCTGAAACTCATAGTATGACTGCGCTACACCTGTCTCCTGACCTATCTGTATCCCGTCCACGCCGTCATCTCCCACAACACCGCCCCAAAGGGTATTGTCAAGATCGAGAGCAAGCGCCTTCTTGTTTCTTCCGAATACCGATTTGACAATATTTGCAAGATTGAAGGAAAACTCAGGCATTGCGTTCACGCACATGGCGTATTTATACATATTCCAGTATGAAGGATCGCTCCACTCCTTCAGTCCGTAGCAAGCAGAGATATAATTGATATCATTTATATAAAAGCCCTCTGTTTTGCGTGAATAATCATAGAATCTTTCGTTGAGCCTTGAGATATAATTGACTCTGCCCCTGAAATCGCTGCAGTCCTTATTGCCCATAATGCGATAGAAGGGCATCTCAAAGTTGTTCTGAATTATCGGACAATGATAGGTGTCAGCTATCTTCTGCCACATCTGCTCAAATTTTGCATACTCTGCATCAAGAAGCTCCTGCACTTTTTCCGTGCTGTCACCGGGACATGGAAATGCGGAAATATTCCTGTTTGTCGTATGAATAAACACGATATCGGGCTTGAAAGCGAGAAGCTCCTCAGAGGGGAACATCGCATCCTGCCAGTATTGTGCATACTCCGACTGATAAAACTCGGCTTCGATACCGTTGTTCAGAAGAAACAGTCCGAGATACACCGTGATATCGTTTGTTGTTGAGCCGCCGAATACAGCGATCTTCTTTTTCAGCCTGCTGCTTCCGTCAGCAAGAAGCTGTCTTTTTATTGATTTTCTCTTTTTGATGATATACTCAGCATCAAATGGATATTCAAGCTCTTTCAATTCGTTTCTCTCCTTATTTCTGATACTATAAAGACTAAGGCTACTGCAGAAAACTGCGATAGCCTTAGTATCATAGAGCGTCAGTATTATTCCTGAGCGTCCTTATAATGGTCAACTATTTCCTGCCCCTGAGCCTGTGTTATAAGTGTTGACAGGTTTTCAGCATTGCCGCCGAAGGCGGAATAGGTAACCATTGTAAAGAGCACGTCTGTTATCTTCATCTGATTGATGAAATCAACAAGGTTGAGATCAAAATATCTCATATCGACGATATATATTTCCTCAAAGGAATTCATGAGATACCCCGGCTCCGCATTTCCGTAGCTGTCCTTGATGACGATAAGCCTTCTGCCGTTCTTTTTGTCAGAACGTATCTTTACTATCTGCTCATCACCGCCGAAGAAGGTGAGATAAGCATTCGACTGCGGATCGCCCACCTCCTTGAAATATGAGCCGGTATAGTCATAGGTAAAATCCGTATCATAGAAATCGAACTCACACTTATCATAATTATCCGGAACATAGTAGGTGAAGTCCTCGGGGTCGTTCTTTATGCGGATATCATTTCCAGAGAAGGAGTACATCGTTCCGACAAAGCCGAAGATCGTCTCGGGTGTAAAGGTATCGAGCTCCTTGAAGTCGACTCCCGCAGCCTTTGCAAATTCCCTGACGGCGTAATATGCTCCCAGGGGCATCCAATGATGATCGGTGCGGCAATAGATATTCTCCTCGGTATGCTTTTTCAGAACAGAGATGATATCTATCGGAACAATACCCTCATTGAGTCTTGACGAAAGGTCATCGACATATTCCTTCTGGTCAGCCGAGTAGTCGGAATAGTTTGCAGGCAGATAATACTGGCTCGAAAGAGGAGCGATCATCGAATAGATCTTTATGCTGCTGTCGAGCTTTGTTCTCAGATCATTCAAGGCGTCAACATAGGCAACACCGTCGCCGCCGCCGAAAAGCTCCATTGCTCTGTAATGTCCGTCCTGTTTTACAACGACAACTCCGTTCTCAGTTTCCCATTCGGCGTCTATCTTTCTGTAATCCTTCTGCTCAGGCTCGGAGCTTTCCTCCTCTTTTGAGCTTTCCTGAACCTTGCTCTCCTGAGTCTCCGAGGTTTTTTCGCTCGTTTCATCCGTCTTTGAAGAAGTCTTCTTTGTCACCTTCTTCGGGACCTTCTTGACATCGCCGACAAAGGTGACCGAATCCTCAGTTGATATCCCGAAAAGTCCCTTGAAGCTGTTGCCCATGTTCTTAAAGTCGTCACGGAAAGGAACCGTATCGGTGAACCATGTGTTGATGCCTCCCGTAAAGCTCCCGTTAAAGT
Source organism: uncultured Eubacteriales bacterium (assembly GCA_900317215.1). GTDB lineage: Bacteria > Bacillota > Clostridia > Oscillospirales > Acutalibacteraceae > UBA1213. The sequence continues at coordinate 4,137 of ONFW01000057.1, forward strand.
AATTCTCAAAGGTGAATTCGGGGAACGAGGTGAGGTTTCTCTTTTCGATGAAGGATTCCTTTGAACGCGGGAACACGATAAGGAAAAGCGCCGTTAGCACGAAGACCGGCACCATTATCATCAATGATATCGTAGAAGAAAACTGTCTCACCGCAGAACGCTTGTAGGAATTGTAGCTTTTTTTTGCAGGAGCCTGAGTATGTGTCGGCTGCTTTTGTGAGAACTGTGACTGCTGTGTGACAGATGCAGGCTGATCCTGCTCTGCATAGGGCTGAGCCTGCTCATACACGGGCTGCTCCTGCTCTGCATAGGGCTGAGCCTGCTCATACACGGGCT
>ONFW01000158.1 GCA_900317215.1 uncultured Eubacteriales bacterium
GTCATAACTATTACTGGTTTTATTGATGCGGAGGGAACGGATTTGAGAAAAAGGATATTAGTTTGTATTATCGGCTTTCTGCTTATGGCTTTTCTTCCGCTTGCGGGATTGAGCAGAGAGAGTGCGGAGGATATGGCTGAGGAGATAGCTTCTGCCGTGCAGCCAGTCGAAAACGGGGAAGAAGGCTCCGAAGGCGGTAATGAAACAGAGGATAATGACAGTAAAGCACAGGATAGCTTTGTTATTCTTGATACCGGCAGCGGAGAAAAATTGACGGTCGATGACAAGAGCTTTTGTATAGGAGCGCTTGCCTGCGAAATGCCGCCTGTTTATCATGAGGAGGCTCTGAAAGCCCAGTGCATAGCTTGTTATACGCATTTTTGCAGACTTCGGGAAATGCAGCGGAGCGACCCTGACCCGGAGCTTGGAGGGGCATATTTCAAGGCTGATCTGTCAAAGGGCAGGGAATATTTGAGGGAGGAACTGCTGAGGGAAAAATGGGGCGACAGATATGAGGAATACAGGAGCAAGCTGGCGGGAGTGGTCGATGCGGTTTTCGGGCTTATTATAAAGGACAGAGAGGGCAAGCCTGCGGACATTGCATATTATGCAATATCCTCGGGCGTCACAGAGGATTCAGAGGATATTTTCGGCTTTGAAAGCGATTATCTGAAAGCCGTTCCGAGCCCGTGGGATCTTAACGCTCCGGGATACTGCAGTGAAAAGAAGGTGGACAGAGGCGAATTCAATGAGCTTCTGAAAAAGGAGGACGGTTCCTATTCTGCGGAGAAGGGGATAGGTGATATAAAAAGAACAGCCTCGGGCAGTGTGTTGAGTATTGTAATAGGTGGAGTTGAATACAAGGGAGCAAGAATAAGAGAACTGTTTGGATTGAGAAGTGCGGTGTTTACTATTAATGAAGCCGATGACAGCGTTATTATTACGGTAAAGGGCTACGGACACGGAGCAGGCATGAGTCAGTACGGAGCAAATGCAATGGCAGAACAGGGAGCAGACTATAAGGAGATAATATATCATTATTACAGAGCGAATTTGTGACTGCAGTGTGTGATCTTTGTTAATACAGGAGAAGGCTGATCTCATCGTGGGTGCAATGCTCTATTCAGGTTTTATTGCTGAAAAAAGGGCGCATTGCTCATCTGCAATGCACCCTTAATAAGTTGATATTATTTTTTGTGTGAGGACTGCTTTGCTGCAGCCTTCTTTTTTGTCTCCTTAACGATCACAATAGCAGCAAGAAGAACTAAGGTGAAAACGGAACCGATGATAACAAGCATTCTTGTAAGATCTGTCTGCTCGTTGGCAGCGTTGAGAACTATCTCTGCTGTCTGATCCTTAGCCGCGTTTGCAAGAGCGTGATCGGAAATGGTAGCTGTTTTCATGATGAGCTGTTCGCCTACATGAGCATTCTCTCTTTGAGCCTCTGTCTTGATCGTTTCCTGAGTTGCCTCATCAGCAACACCGGTGACCTCAAGACCGAAGTCCTTCTGGAAGCTCTCAACTGCGGATACAACAGATTTGCTGTAAACACCGGAGGTCTTTCCGTCGTAGTATTTGAGAGATGCAAGTCTTGACTGGAGCTGTGCTACGTCCTCGCCTGAGAAGCCGAACTTCATTGTGCTGAAATCGGCGACCTTTACAGCGTCGTCGGAGTAGAGCACCTCAAGCTGCGCTGCTGTGAGCTTATCGTCCTCCTTGAGACCTGCTGCTGCCTGATAGCTGTGGACAGCTTCAAGAGTTGCATCGTCAAACTTATCTGTAGCTACAGCCGAGAGGAATCTGAGTTCGATGAGTCTCTTCTGGAGCTTGCCGACCAATGCGCCGCATTCACCGTATGACAGACCGCCTGCGTTGGGATTGGCAATTGCATCTGCGCTGAATACCTTGAGCTGAGTGTCGGGATCTGCATCGCCTGTAGCCTCAAGGTCGTTGTTCTTCTGGAAAAGCTTTACTGCGCTGGAGGTAAGCTCGCCGTAAAATCCGGTGATCTCATCGTAGTAATACTTAAGCTCTGCAAGTCTTTCCTGAAGAGCTGTTACAGAGAGTGAAGCACCGATGTCAAAGGAGCCTTCTGCAAGAAGATCAAAGTCATTTTTTGCCTTGTTGGACTTAAGCACTTTATATGTCTTAGCGGTAACAATGCCTGTAACTTCAAGGTCGTTGTTGCTCTGGAATATCATTACGGCATCAACTGTATCCTCACCAAAATAGCCTGTTGCCTTCTTTGTGAGGTAACCGAGCTCATAAAGCCTTGTCTGAATTGCGGCTACGGTTTTGCTGTCCTCTGTATCCTCATAGTCATACTCTGCGATAACAGCGTTATCCTCAGCCTTCTGTCTTTCCTCGGCTATCTTCTTCTCTGCCTCAAGTCTTGCCTTCTTGTCAGCCTCAGCCTTGGCCTTTTTCGCAGCCTCTTCCTTAGCCTTCTTTTCGGCTTCTTCCTTAGCCTTGCGCTCAGCTTCCTCCTTGGCTTTTCTCTCAGCCTCTTCCTTAGCCTTGCGCTCAGCTTCTTCCTTAGCCTTTCTTTCGGCCTCTTCCTTTTCTAAACGCTCCTGCTCTTCTCTCTGTCTCTGAGCTTCGGCCTCGGCCTCCCGACGCAGCCTTTCTTCCTCGGCTTGTTTCTCGGCCTCGTCATCTTCATCTTCATCTTCATCATCGTCATAATAGTAGGTGTCGTCCTCGTCCTCGTCCTCGTCATCGTCATAATAGCTGTATGAGCTGCCATGATCTGAGATGTAGGAATAGTCCGTAGCCTCGTAAGCATCCTCGGGAGGATTTGTATCGGAAACACCTGCACTGTCGAAGGTGTATGTAACGCCGTCAAAGGTTCTTGATGTATTAACTATGTATTCGCCGTTCTCATAGTAGAAGGAGTCGCCGTCAAAGAGCACCCAGCCGGTGTCGGGATAGGAAACGCCTGCTACCTTGAACCATTCTGCCCAGCCCTTGGTATATACGTTCTGATATACCATGCCGATGCCGACGTCTCTTGCGTCGACAGCCATTCCGGAGCAGAGATAAACTCCGATGTGTCCGGGCTGGTGAAGTCCGAGACCGTGGATATTGGGAACGCCGTTGCTGACATAACCCCACTCATAGGAGGATGCGAGCATATCGCATCTGACACCGCCTACTCCGTAGTATGAAGCAATGAGTCCCGAGCAGTCAACAGCTCCGTATGAGGTGCCGCCCCATACATACTGCCAGCCTTCTCTGTATGCTCTGAGGGCATGTGCTGCAAGACCGACGTTTGTCGGGCTCTCTGCCGAAGCCTCAGGCACGTTGCATATAAATGTCATTCCGCCTATTGCCGCAGTAAGCGCAAGCGCCAGCGACTTTTTGACGATGTGTTTGGCCATTGGAAAATTTCCCCTTTCAAATTCTTTTCTAAGCCAAAGAATTTCAGTTTAAAAATTTCATAAGCTGTTAATTACAAACCGTAAGGGTTTTTAACAGAAATTTAACTTAATGAAACTTTTGGTGTCAATCTTGTAATCTTTTCCACTATGATACCATGGACATTACCAAAAATCAAGTGTTTTTCTTGTATAATATGAAAAAAAACCAAGTTTCGGCAATTTGCACAAAAGCAATTTCTCTTTTGAAATAACTTCTCTTTTTTGAAATTGCTTACATATAATTAATAATTGCAACGGACGTCGAAATGTGGTATCATATGAAATTGACAATGGAAAAGTATGCAGATAAGGACTTTTCAGAGTCGCAATGATCATTACAGCAATTATTATGGAGAGTGATATCATGCAGAAAAAAAGAATTGCAGTTATTTTCGGTGGAAAATCCTCCGAGCATGAGGTGTCAAGAGTATCCGCCACTTATGTAATAAATACTATCCCTCGTGACAGATATGAGGTCTATACCGTAGGGATCACGAAGGACGGCAGATGGCTGCTCTATACGGGAGATGTTTCGGCTATAGCGGACGGCAGCTGGGAAAGGGATGAGAACAACAGGACTGCCTTTATTGCTCCTGCACCCTCTCTCTCGGGAATGGTGGTCGTTTATCCCGACAGGACGGAAATAGTAAAGCTCGACGTTATCTTCCCTGTGCTTCACGGGAAAAACGGCGAGGACGGCACAATACAGGGAATCTTTGAGATGTCAGGCATACCCTATGTCGGCTGCGGTGTTCTTGCCTCCGCCGCCTGTATGGATAAGGCTGTAACAAATATACTGCTTGAGAAATTCGGGATAGCTCAGGCGGCGTTCACATGGTTCTACTCATACGAGTATGAAAGGGAACCCGATGCGGTGACCGATAAGATAGAAAAGGAGCTTGGCAGCTATCCGGTATTCGTCAAGCCTGCAAATGCCGGATCTTCGGTGGGCGTGAGCAAGGCGCATAACAGGGAGGAGCTTATCAGAGCAATTGAGATAGCCTGCGCAGAGGACGGCAAGGTTGTTGTTGAGGAAAGCATAGTAGGTCATGAGGTCGAATGTGCTGTTCTTGGAAATAACGATCCTATAGCTTCCGTCCCGGGACAGATCGCTCCTGCCAGCGAGTTCTATGATTATGACGCAAAATATAACGACGCTTCATCGGAGCTGTATATACCCGCAAGGATAAGCGGGGAGCTTATGGAGAAGGTCAGAGAGACTGCAGTAAAAGCATATAAGCTGATAGGCTGCAGCGGACTTTCGAGAGTGGATTTCTTTGTTACGGACGACGGAAGGGTTCTGCTGAACGAGATAAACACTCTGCCCGGCTTTACATCAATAAGTATGTATCCCAAGCTTATGGCCGAGAGCGGATATAAGGGTGAAGCACTTATTGAGGCTCTTATAAAATCTGCTTTTGAAAGGGTAGGTAAGAATGTCTGACGCTGCGATAGGTATTTTTGATTCGGGTCTGGGAGGATTGACTGCGGTAAAGGAGCTTATCAAGGTACTTCCGCATGAGAACATTATATACTTCGGAGATACTGCCCGTGTGCCGTACGGAAACAGGAGCAGAAAGACGATAGTGAAATATGCCGAGCAGGACGCCTATTTTCTTCTGTCTAAGGGAGTAAAGATGATAATAGCCGCCTGCGGAACGGTCAGCTCGGTAGCCGTAGACCTTAAGGACGAGCTTCCTGTACCCTTTACGGGAGTGGTCGTGCCGACTGCCCGGGCAGCCGTGAGGGCAACGAAAAACGGCAGGATAGGCGTTATAGGTACCTCGGCAACGGTGAACAGCGGCTCGTATAAAAACGAAATACTCCGTGCTGACAAGGAGCTGTGCGTTTTTCAGCAGGACTGTCCCCTGTTTGTCTCTCTTGTGGAGAACGGATTCATCTCTCCCGAGGACGACATAGTAAAGCTCGTTGTGGAGAGATATCTGGAAGGACTGAAATATGAAGGGGTTGATACCCTTATCTTAGGCTGTACGCATTTTCCGATAATAGCAAGGGCGGTTTCGGACTACCTTGGGGACGAAGTCACCCTTATCGACTCGGGACGTGAGACTGCCCTTTATGCGGCTGAGCTGTTAAAGGAGAACGGTCTTCTCAGTGACAGATCCGACCAGGGCGTATGCAGGTATTACGTCAGCGATACTGTGGAGGATTTCAAAAAAACGGCCGAGATCTTTCTTGACAAGAGTGTCGGGAATGAGGTCTCTCACATCAATCTTGAGCAGACAGTGATACATTAGGCGGAACGGGAGCCTTATATTCTGTAAGAAAAGACGGCATAAGAGGGCGTGAGAGCAGACCGCCATGCGGGAAATAACATCAAAGCCTTGTCGGCTAAAGGAAAGTTAGCAGATCACGGAACTATTATATTGAAAGGAAAGAAAACTCATATATGGAAGAAAACTATATCCTGTCGGTGACAGGACGTCAGATAGTGGAGGATCATTCCGACAGCATAGAGCTTAAAACCATGGCATCCTACGTTGAAAAAAACGGGAGCAGATATATCACATACAAGGAATATGATGCGCAGTTTCCTGAAAAGAAATACCGCACTACCGTAAAGGTGGATCCGAACGGCTGTGTAACGGTGATGAAGGGCGGCGCAGAAAGACATAATCTCATTCTGGAAAAGGGAGAGAGACATAAATGTGAATACGTCACCTCGTTCGGGGTCATCTCTCTCGGAGTGTATACCGAAAGTGTAAGGATAGACCTGGGCGACCATGGAGGAGAGCTTGAGGTGAAGTATACTATAGATATACAGTCGGAGCTTGCAAGCAGGAACGAGCTGTTTTTAAAAATAGAGGAGGTAGAAAAAGATGTCAACAGCCAATAATACATTAAAGAGTCTCAGGGAGGCGATCATAAATGCGGTCAAGAGCGCTCAGGAGGAGGGACTTCTCCCTGCGGCTGAGCTTCCCGAGTTTATGATAGAGGTCCCTGCGGATCGCAGCCACGGAGATCTTGCGGCAAATGTGGCAATGGTAAGCGCAAGGACGTTCAGATCTGCGCCGAGAAGGATCGCAGAGATAATATTACAGAAGCTTGAGCTGGAGGGGACATCTGTTGATCGCTGTGAGATAGCCGGTCCCGGCTTTATGAATTTCTTCTATTCGGACGCTTTCTATACCTCGGTGCTCAGGGAGATAGAGGAAAAAGGTGAGGACTACGGACGCTCCGACCTCGGAAACGGCAAAAGAGTGCTTGTTGAATTTGTATCCGCAAACCCGACTGGTCCCATGCATGTGGGGAACGCAAGGGGAGGCGCTCTCGGAGATGCCCTTTCGAGCGTGCTGGAGGCTGCCGGCTATCAGGTGTCGAGAGAATTCTACATTAATGATGCGGGAAATCAGATAGAAAAATTTGCGACCTCGTTGGAGGTGCGCTATCTGCAGAAATATAAAGAGGGCGTTGAAATGCCCGAGGACGCATATCACGGGCAGGACATTATCGACCACGCAGAGGCATTTGCCGAGATTCACGGAGATAAATATGTCAATTCCGACAGCTCGGAGAGAAGAAGGGCTCTTGTAGATTTTGCCCTGCCGAAGAATATTGAAGGACTTGAGCGGGATCTTCTGAAATACCGCATAAGGTACGACCGCTGGTTCAGAGAAAGCTCTCTTCACAGCAGCGGAGCTGTTAAGGAGGTCGTAAGGCTGCTGACAGAGAAGGGGTATACATACGAGCAGGACGGCGCCGTATGGTTCAAGGCGTCGGAGTTCGGCGCAGACAAGGACTTCGTTCTTGTGCGTTCAAACGGACTGCCGACTTACGTTGTGCCTGATATTGCCTATCACTATGACAAATTGGTCACAAGGAACTATGATAAGGCTATAGACCTTCTGGGTGCCGATCATCACGGTTATGTTCCGAGACTCAAGGCGGCCCTCACCGCTCTCGGAGTGGACGCTTCGAGGCTCGATGTTGTTCTGTTTCAAATGGTCTTTCTTTTAAAGGACGGCGAAAGAGTCAAGCTTTCAAAGAGGAGCGGCAAGGCGATAACACTTGTTACCCTGCTTGACGAGATACCGATAGATGCGGCAAGATTCTTCTTCAATCTCAGAGAGGCAAATACTCCGTTTGAGTTCGACCTTGATCTCGCGCTTGAGAAGACATCTCAGAATCCCGTCTATTATGTACAGTATGCCCATGCGAGGATCTGTAATATAATCAAGAACCTTGCCGAAGAGGGGATAACCCCGAGAAAATGCACCGATGAGGAGCTTGCGCTTCTGACAGCGCCGGAGGAGATCGAGCTTATCAACAAGCTTTCGGCGTTTACCGGCGAAATTGAGGCTGCGGCTAAGGATTATGATCCTTCGAGGATAACGAAATATGTTTATGATACTGCGGCGCTGTTCCATAAGTTCTACAACGGCTGCCGTGTAAGAAACGACAACGAGGGTCTGATGCAGGCTCGTCTTGCTCTTTGTCTTGCGACAAAGACAGTCATTTCAAATATACTTGCCATGTTCAGGATATCTGCCCCAGAGGCGATGTGAGTCTGATTATTTGAGGAGATAAGGATAATATGGATTTCCGGTTTTCACTTCCGTTGATAATGGACGGTACAGGCTCCTGCGATGAGCTTACGGGTGATGATCCCGACAATATATGTTGTGAAAATATGGTTCTGAAAGCTCCTGATATTCTGTATAAAATAAAAACGAAGGCTGCTCTCAGCGGCGCGGACATACTGCTTGCGCCCACCGGCGGAATAATGCATACAAGGCTTGAGGATCAGGGCTATGACGAGAGCTTTGCCGATTTTAACGAGGAGCTTGTAGGGCTTACAAGATCATGCGCGGGCAAGCGTCCTGTTGCCGGAGTGATATATGAGAATATCCGCATTAAGGAGGAGTATGGGAAGAATGCGTTTGAGAGCGCCTTCTTCGATCATCTTGAGAAGATCACCGTGCTCCGAGATGCTGGAGCGGAGCTTATAGTGCTGAGAAACTTTGACAAGCTCTGGGATATGCGTGCGGCCGTGCTTGCTGCGCAGAACGCCGATATGCCTGTGTTTGTGCTTATCAGGACGGACGATGAGGGAAGCACCGAGGGAGATACCGACCATATCGCTGCGCTCATCACCCTGCAGTCTATAGGCGCAGACGCCTTCGGCATTGAATGTACTGCAGGTGTTGACGAGCTTGCAAGGCTGATAAAAAAAGCTTTTCCCCATGCGGAGATACCTCTGATAGCTGCCGCGGAGCTTTCATCGTGCAGTATGGAGCAGCTAAAAGCCCTTGCTGAAAACGGAGCCTCGGTCTATTTTGACCTTTCGGCACAGCCTGATGCCGAAAAGATCAAGGCGGTAAAGAGCTTTGGCTCGCGCTTTGAGGAGGGCGGTGAAAAGGACAGCTATGCGGCCGCAAATTACAGAGAGGCATTTTTTCTGCCCGAGAATCTTGTGCTCTCGGAGCCGATAGAATGCGGCTACGATATGCCGGATGAGATAATAGACCTTGATGACTCATCGGCAAATGCAGTTTATATAAAGCTGAGATCCACCGATGATGCCGCAAGCATAGCCGAAAACGCTGCAATGTCTTATCTGCCCTTTGTTATCAGGGCTGATGACGAAACTACCCTTGAGGCTGCGCTGAGATATTATCAGGGCAGACTGATAGTGGATACACAGTGCGATATTGAAAAGGAAGAGCTCGATCAGCTTGCCGTAAAATACGGTGCGATAAAGTATTAAAGGAGGAACAAATATGAAAGGTAAAGCGTTTTTTATCTCCGCCCTTGTTTTCGGAGGGCTCGGCTTTATAATGCTGGTGCTTACGTTAATATCCTATTTTTGCGGTGATGAACTCATTTCGGGAGCCATTGCCCAGATGCTGGGGCTTAGCACGGAGAGCTTCAACGATGCCACTATGGCGCAGATATCTATAGTCCTGTTCATACCTGCCTTTATCTTCGGCTATCGTGCGCTTTCGGATAATGATGAGGCAGATGAGGAACAGGCTGATGCGCCGGCAGCAGTGCAGACGGCTGCAGAGACTGAACAGGTCTGAATAAAGGAGACGTGAGATAAAATGAAGTTAGGAATAGTTATATATTCACTTTTTCATATATCCTGATACATGAAAGCATAAGCTCATAAACCCCATTATCAAGGGATTTTTCAA
>ONFW01000161.1 GCA_900317215.1 uncultured Eubacteriales bacterium
ATAAACATGAAAATGATGTTCAACCATTGCGATACTCTGCCTTATCTTGATCTTTCAAGCTTTGATACACGAAATGTCACGACCATGAGAACCATGTTCCAGTATTGCTATGCGCTGGAGGAGGTTGATATTTCAAGCTTTGATACCTCCAATGTTACCGAGATGCCATGGATGTTCAACCAGTGTCATGCGCTGAAATCCCTTGATCTGACTCACTTCAACACCTCAAAGGTCAAAGATATGTATCAGATGTTCCAGCAGTGTCAGTCACTCAAGACACTTGATCTCACTTCCTTCGACACCTCAAATGTCACCTCCTTCAAATCCTTTTTCTACAATTGCATCAGCCTGGAAAGCGTAGATCTTTCAAGCTTCGATACATCGAGAGTAACTGAAATGCAGAATATGTTCTATAACAATTATCAGCTTCAGCAGCTCGACCTTTCTAATTTTGATACCTCAAGCGTTATCAATATGACGAATATGTTTTACAGCTGTACATCGCTCCGTTCACTTAACTGCTCAAGCTTTGATACCTCAAATGTAACAACCTTTTATAGTATGTTTGCAAGCTGTCAGAGCCTTACAGAGCTTGATGTAACCAGCTTTAATACCTCGAGATCAACAGATTTCAGCTGGATGTTTGACAGATGCTCTTCTCTGCAGCACCTCGATCTTTCGAGCTTCGATGTTTCTAACGGAACAACCTTCCATTGTATGTTCCAGTTATGTGAATCGCTTGAGGAACTGGATGTCAGCGGCTTCCATACCGCATCAGCAGAGGATCTGCAAAGCATGTTTGCTTACTGCACGTCTGTCCGTGATTTTGACCTTTCGGGCTTCGTGCTCGATAATGTAACAACTATACAGTGGATGTTCAGAGGGAACGGCTCAATGCAGACGGTTTATGTTTCTGAGCTGTGGGATGCTTCGGGTGTTCCTACACATGGCGGCATGTTCAACGGCTGTTCATCTCTTGAGGGTCAGGCAGGCTTCAGATTCAACGGAAGCACAGACAAGACCTATGCTCATATCGACAGTCTTGAGAATCCGGGCTATCTCAGCTCAAGGCAGCCGAGCTATCCGGAGGTGCCTGAAACGCTGTCAAATTATGCATACTTTGACAGTAATGAGGATCTTACTTCGGTATTCAGCCGTGTTTGTGAGCTTAATGAGATAAAGCATTTTGCTCATTATGACGGTGATATTGAGAACGTCAACGCTTTGATCGAGGCTGACCTTGCATACAGGGTAGATGACGGAACTCCGCTCAATCCGCCGATATACGCTTGGCTCGAGGAGGACGGAACACTCTATTGGTGGTCTCAGGCAAAGAATATTTTCCTTACAGACGCTACACGCTGTTTGTGGAGGGGGCTTTCAGCCTGTGAGAGCATTGACCATAAGGGTATCAATATGTCAAAGCTCACTGATATGAGTCATATGTTTGAGGGCTGTTCCTCTCTTAACAGCATTGACATGACCTATTTTGATTTCCTTGCCGTAACGAATACAAGCTATATGTTCTGCGGATGTTCCTCAATTGAGGATCTGTATTATCCGTATCTTCTTATTCCTTTAACTACGGATATGTCGCACATGTTCGAGAACTGCTCCTCGGCAAAAAGGATATACTTCCGCTGGCTGAGCTCAACCGTTACAGATTTCAGTTATATGTTCAGCGGCTGTACAGCCCTTGAGGATAGCTGCATATCAAGTCTTGTCACGACCTCCGCTACTGATATGAAATATATGTTCAACGGCTGCAGCTCAATGAAATCCTTTGATATGCCCAGGTACGACACCTCTCTCGTGACCGACATGAGCGGTATGTTTGCAGGCTGCAGCTCTGCCGAGAGCATGAATATCAGGACCTTCAACACCTCTCAGGTCACCTCAATGAAGGATATGTTCAGAGACTGCAGCAGCATGACCGGCTTTTCTGTAACCGGCTTCGACGTCTCTAATGTCACAGACATGTCGGGAATGTTTGCAGGCTGCACTACCATTAAGGCTCTGGATCTGAGCAAGTTTGAGACGATAAATACCGTTGATATGAGCAGCATGTTCGCGGGCTGTTCAAAGCTTGTGTTTATCTATGCATCCGGTCTGTGGAACACTGATTCGCTTGTATCCTCAGATGAAATGTTCCTTGACTGCTCCGTGCTCAGGGGCAGTCACGGCACTGATTTTGACGCCAATTATATTGACGGCGAAAGAGCCTGCATAGACACCGAGGAGAAGTCCGGATATCTCTCTGAAAAGGGCTCCACCTATTCATCTATGACCTACACCACCGAAAGCGACAACTGTGAGGTGGAAATACTGGACGACGATACTTGGGTATTCACGTTTACCGGTCTTGACCCGAATATACCGTATTATGTCTGGGAGGAGGACTACGGGGATTATATTTCTACCAATCCCAGAGACAACTATATCGGGCTCGAGAACGGTACCGTAACAATAACCAACAGATCGCCCGATACAGATATCCCCGAGGAGAGCTTCGGGAGCATAAAGGTGACAAAGAGCGTAATCGGAGACGAGCTGACAGAAAACGATAGATCAAGGAGCTTTCTCTTTACTCTGACTCTCACCGATGCAGAAGGAAATGCTCTTGAAGGAACAAGTATTTTCGGTACTACCGTGTTCAATAACGGCGTAGGAAAATTCAGGCTGTCGGATTCACAGAGCATAGTCTTTTCCGATATCCCTGCAGGCTATCATTATTCCGTGACCGAAGAAAGTGCCGACGGTTTTTCCTGCACCGCCCTCAACGGAAGCGGAACTGTCGTTGCAGACGAGAGTGTTTCAGTGAGCTTTACCAATACAAAAATATATACTCAGCAGGATAATACCTCCTTCAGGATCAAAAAGGAGGTCACAGGCAACTATGAGACAGAGGGAGAGAGGTTCAGCTTTACAGTTTCGCTGAGCGGACTCAGGAACGGAGAACTCTATACCCTTTCCGACGGCACTGAGTTCCGTGCAGACAGCTATGGCAGCGGAGTGGTTTCTGTTTCTCTTGGTAACGGCGAAGAGGTGACTGTTCAGGATATCCCTGTGGGAACTAAATACCGCGTTAGTGAAGCTGCCGGAGATTATATCTCATCGTTCAGGATCACCGATCCTTCCGAAGAAAGTGTTATCAGGCAGAGCTCAGGCTTCAACACACAGAAGAACAAGGCTCTTTCAACAGCTCAGGAGACTGCCGAGGCGGGAGAGAACGCTCTTGTAACCTTCACTAACAAAAAGGATGTCAGACAAAACCTCACCCTGAAAAAATCTGTTAAGAATACTTATGAGGGCTCATATGAAAAATTCGGCTTTACGATAGAGATCACCGGTCTGGAAGACAGAGAGCAGATATCTACCGACAATTACGGCAGATTCAGAGCTGACTCAGCAGGAAGACTTGAGATAGATCTGCTTCTCGGAGACGGCGAAACAGCTGTTATATATGATCTGCCGGTCGGCGCAGGCTATACCGTGACCGAGGCGGAGTCGGATTATACGGCTTCATATATAATAACAGACAGAAACGGACAGGGCAGGATCGAAAAGGCTGCTGACAGCAATGACGAGGCAGGACAGTCTCTCAGTACCGCAGCGGAGACCATAAACGAGGGCGAGGACGCAGTTATCGAATTTACTAATGTTAAGATCAGCCGTGATATCACCGTGACCAAAATGGTAGATATGACATACAGCAGTCTTGAGCCTTCAACCTACAAGAAGCATAAATTCATCTTTACAGGTGAGTTTACAGGCCTTGAAGCAGGGCATAAGTACATCGTGAAATATACTGAGGAGAATACGACCGGCTCGATCTCTTCACAGACTGTTACCGCAGATGAGAACGGAAAAGCGGAGCTTGAATTCTCACTCTGTCACGGACAGTCGGCAACGATAAAGGATCTTCCTGTCGATGCCGGATATGTGATAACCGAAAAGGCGGTCAGACATTATATTTCGAGCTTCACGGTTACGGGAAATGACGGAGCCCAGATAAACAATGCGGAGCTTGGTAATCTGAAGACGAATACAGCTCTTTCAACAGCGGAGGAGACTGTTGATGAGGAGGATCTTGATATCCGCATCACCTTCAGAAACATGTATTCGGCATCGGATTTCGTCCTGCCGAATGCGGGCAGAGAGAACAGTGCTCTGCTTATGCTGCTGATATTTGCGTCATTCATACTGACGGGCGGCGCCTTTATAATGATAAACCGCAGAAAAGACGACAATATGAAATAAACAAAAAAAGCTGTCACACCTTTACGATGCGACAGCTTTTTTATCTGTTTAGCAGCCATATACCAAAATTGAGATAGGCGGCAAAGCTGAGCCATATCAGGTAGAATATCTGCAAAAGACCGGCAGTTCTGTTTATCCTGTAAAAAAGAATGAGCATTATCAGCACAGAAAGCCACAACAGGATAAGCCAGATAAAGGCAAACAGATAAAGCCTGAAGCCGAAAAACAGCACGCACCACCAGAAATTCATTGTGAGCTGAACAGCATAAATGAAGATCGCTTTCGGCATTTTACTGCTGCCTGAGTCGTAGATCACGGCGGCGGAATATGCCATGAGACTGAAAAGCAGAGTCCAGACAACAGGAAACAGCCATGACGGAGGCGTCAGGGCGGGCTGCTTTACAGCCTCATAGCCTGATATACCTGTATAGGTCACTATCCCGCCGGCTAATGCAAATAAAAATGTAAGAATAAATGAATAGATAAGAGTTTTTCTTTTAGTTATCAACATGCCTCACCGCCTTTGTTATAGTTTATGTTTATATGCAAAGTATTATTCACTGGCTTTTAGGAGGGCATGAAAAGCAGTATTAAATAAACAGTTTATATAATGATTTGGGATAAAATATTGACATTGTTATTGAAAAATGATATATTTTTTATGTATGTTATTATGAAGGAAGTATGTTTTATGTTCAAAAAAATCATTATTTCATTATTGCTTCTGACAGCGCTGATGTTTGGAATTGTTTATCCGACAGAGGCGGCTGCCGAGGGTGACCTGAATAACGGCGCATTTTCAAGTCAGGCTGAGGCGGTCAGAACGAGCTTCAGGATAAGCTCATCGAGGATCAATCTCGGGGAGAGAGTTGTTATCAGGCTCAGAAGAGCAAGCAGCTCTGAGAAATACCTTGTAAGCTATTATGTGCGTTCTTCTCCAACAGCGAGCTGGAAAAGAATTGTTAACGGAGAGAACAAGTATGCCGTCAGCTTTCTTCCGCAGAAATCACTTTATTATCAGTTTAAAGCGACTGCCAAGGGTACGGACGGTAAAACGATAACAAGCACCTTTACCGTTGCAGTAGTAAAGGACACCGGCAAGCCCTTGATGATAGCTCCTAAGGAGAATCCTGTCAGTATCACTCTTGGCAGCAGTGTGAAGCTGAAAACGACCCTTTCAGGTGGTGTGACTCCATACAGATACAGCTTTTCATATTGTGTCAACGGCGGCAAGTGGAAGTCCCTGATTAAAAACAGCAAGCTTAGCTATTACAAGCTTACTCCGAAAAAAGCCGGATACTATACTATTGCTTATTACGGCAAGGACAGCTCAGGAAAGCTTGTTCAGAAGCAGAAGGAGCTTGTTGTAATAAATGCAACAGGCGAGGCTCTTACAAACACTACAAAAACTGCGGAATCAAAGGCGCTCGGTACGAAGCTTACTATAAAAGCATCTGCAACGGGCGGAACAGCTCCTTATAAGTACGAAGCCTATTATTCTGATCCTGTAACAAAAGAGAAAACGCTTATCAGAGAGCCTGACAAAAATGAGACCATAAAGTTTGCTCCTGAAAAAGCAGGAACCTACAATATTACCGTAAACGTCTATGATTATAATGCGAATATGTCCACTGCAGTTCTCCCGGTCACCTTCTATGAGGAGACAGGCGAGGAGCTCACAGTTGAAGCACTCGATTACCCCTCTGATACAATTGCCGCAGGCTCGGAGGCAGTTTTCAGAGTCAGTGCCTTTGGAGGAGCTGCTCCATATAATTATCAGACCTTCATCAGAAAGTTCGGCGGAGATTGGAAGGCTGTTGATGAGAATAATGATATTTCCTCATGCTCACAGGTCATTGCAGAAGCGGGCTATTACGAGGTCAGGACCGTAGTGACCGATGCCTTGGGCGAACAGCAGGAAATAAGCAAAGCCTTTGCTGCTGAAAGCAAAACGATGCGTCCTCTTGAAAACAGATCCCTGATCGTAAATAATCTTATTACGACAGGCAGTGAGCTGAAGGTCATCGGTGCTGCAGAGGGTGGATATGCACCTTATACCTTTGAGTATTATTACAGAAGGCTGGAGGTTAACGGCTGGACGAGAATAAACAGAGATCCCAGAGTTAACGAATGTACCTGCCTTATAAATACGACCGGCCTTTTTGAGTTCAGGATCGTTGTGACAGACCTTGAAGGCAAAAAAGAAGAAAGGATCATTCGATATAATGTTGTTAAGGATACCGGAAAGCCTCTCAAAAGCCAATCCGCTGTCAGCGCCACACTGCTTCAGGTGGGGGATATAATTGGTCTTGAGGCAAAGCCCTCAGGCGGCGCTGAGCCTTACAGCTATTTTTATTCCACAGCCTATGACGACGGACAAATGACCTACATAGGCAGCAGCAGATTCAGCAGCAAGCAGTATTACAGGCTTCCGAACGCAGGCAAGTATACCATGCGAATAACTGTGCAGGACGGCAGAGGAAAGACCGTGACCAAGGATATTACCGTTTATGCCTCCACGAATGAATGGCTCGATGTTCTCAATTCCTGTGATGTAATGGAATATCCTTTATGGGCAAGCAAATGTGTCGGCAGAGTGTATTCAGGCACAAGGGCGCAGCTCATTCAGAAAAAGGGCAACTGGTATCTCGTAAGCTGCGGAGACTGTGTGGGCTGGGTATACAATATGAGCTTCACGAATACTGGTAATTACAGCAGCATCAATAAAGAAAATCTTCCTGTCATTGCAGATGATATCATCTTTACAAAGGGCAGAGATATCCGTTCTCTTTACAATTATGTCTACTATATGTCCTACAGCACAGATAATAAGCAGCCGCTTGAGGATCTTTGCGTATTCATGCTCAGATACAGACGCGGAGCCTGCTATCATCGGGCAGCCCTCCTTTATTATCTTCTTGACCGTGCAGGCTATGAGGTTTACTGCATAGACGACGGCATAGACAAGCTCACGGGTAACAGCCCGCACAACTGGGTAATTGTCAAAACTGATGAAGGCTACAGACATATAGATGCTACTCCGTTCTCATTTATGGACAGCTTCTATCTCGCTACCGATAATGAGGTTGACCCTGCCTTTAGCTGGGACAGGGAAAAATATCCCGCCTGTATATGAAAATGGAGTAGAATATGGTTTTCAGTTCAACAGTATTTTTATTCTTGTTTCTTCCGGCAGTGTATATCCCTTACCTGATATTTAAAAATATATGGGTGAGGAACATACTGCTTATAACGGCAAGCCTTGTATTCTATGCTTACGGCGAGCCGAAAGCCGTTCTGCTGATGATATTGTCCATTATAATGAACTGGCTTTTCGGACTCGGTGTTACGGGCAGACATAAAAAGCTGATGCTTATTCTGTCGGTAATTTTCAACGTGGCAATGCTTTATGTGTTCAAGTATCTGTGCTTTACGCTGGATATAATAAACATATTTGCAGGCGGTGCAATAAGCGTTCCGTCTATTGCCCTTCCGATAGGAATATCATTCTTTACCTTTCAGGCAATGTCCTATGTCATTGACGTATACAAAAAGCCTGAGCTTAAGGAAAAAAACATACTGAATATTTTTCTTTATATTTCTCTTTTTCCTCAGCTTATAGCCGGACCTATAGTCCGCTTTGAGGATCTTGCCTCTGAGCTGCGTAAAAGAAGTGTGACCCTTGACAAAACAGTTGAGGGAATGAAACGCTTCATCTATGGACTCTCGAAGAAGATGCTTATTGCAAATACAATGGGTCAGATCGCCGACGGTGCCTTTAACAGTGATCTCTCAGAGCTGTCTGCTCTTGGGGCTCTTGTCGGCGGTATTGCTTATATGCTGCAGATATACTATGATTTCAGCGGCTACAGTGATATGGCAATAGGGCTTGGAAAAATGTTCGGCTTTACTTTCAGAGAAAATTTCAATTATCCCTTTTCGACCTCTTCAATGCAGGACTTCTGGAGAAGGTGGAATATTTCTGTATCCACCTGGTTCAAGGAATATGTCTATATTCCGCTTGGCGGCAACCGCAAGGGAAAAATGAGAACAAGCATTAATAAAATGATCGTTTTCTTCCTTACGGGACTGTGGCACGGAGCAAATCTTACCTTTATTCTGTGGGGTATGATACACGGTGCTTTTCTCTTGCTTGAAGGCTGCGGCGTCATCGGCTTTGTCAAAAGCAGGAACAGAGCGGCTAAGGCACTTTCGCATGTTTACTGCCTTATCGTCATAATGCTGACCTTTGTTATTTTCAGGGCGGACACCGTTCAGCAGGCATTCGAGTTCATCGGAAGAATGTTCACAGGCTTCTCGGGAAGCTTTGTTTCAGATAACGATGTGCTTCCGCATCTGCTTACTCCGTACGGGATCATTACTTCGGTATTTGCTGTTGTTTTCGCTGCACCTGTTTCAGTAAAGCTCCGTGATCTTATGGCTAAGAAGGGAAGATCAGAGCTTTGCGGATACATCTCCTGCGTATTTACCGTGATCCTGCTTATAATGTGTGTCGGGGCTCTGATGACGGCGGATTATAATCCGTTTATATATTTCCGTTTTTAGGGGGTGAGGAAGTGAACAAGGCATTTAAGTATATTTATTCTGCGCTTATTCTTGCGGCTCTTATCACTCCCGCCGCTCTTATGCCGTTTTTTTCGTCTGATGATGTTATCGGCAAGGAGGAAAAGGCTGAGCTTCCCTCGTTGTTTGATGAGAACGGTCTTAATATGAAGTTTTCTGACAGCTTTGATCTGTGGTTCTCGCAGAAGCTGCCCTTCCGGTCAACGATAATCAGTGCCAAAAATAAGATCGACAGCGGTATCCTCGGAAGATCCTCAAACGATGTTATTGTCGGAAAGCAGGGACAGCTTTTCTACAGCGGAGAAATTGACAGCTATACCGGAAAGACGATGTCGGAGCGCAGGCTTCACAATACCGCAAGAACACTTTATCTTATGCAGAGCTTCTGTAAAAACGGCGGAGCTGAGTTCCGATTTATGTGTGTTCCGAATAAATCAACTGTATACAGTGAATATATGCCCTCAGGCTATATTAAGGCTGAGGTCACCGATCATACAAGGCTGATGAGCCTGCTTGAAAAAATGGGCGTTAGCTGCGTTAATGTAAGAGAGATGCTTTTTCAGCATAAGGATGATGAGGAGGAGCTTTATCTCAGGGACGACAGCCATTGGACTAATTACGGAGCTGCGCTTGGCTTTGACGAAATGCGTGTTTCTTTGGGGCATGAGAGCAGCGAGCGGCTTGCTGAGCATGAGGTGCGATGCGACTGGCAGGGGGATCTTGCAGCAATGCTTTATCCGGCATTCCCGCAGTACTGTGAGCAGTATTATTTCAATATCCCTCAGTCACAGGCACACTTTATGAAGCCAAGACAGCCTTCAATGACCAATGATGAGATAATGAGCAATATTACCGGCGACAGCGAAAGCATGGATACTATCATACAGACACTCAACAGAAAGGGTCAGGGAAAAATCTATGTTTCAAGAGACTCTCTTTTCCGTGCGCTTCTGCCTTATACGATCAACACATACGGCTCGGCTTATATAACCCGTTTCAGGAGCTTTGATCTGAGAAGGCTTGACGAGGAGGATTTTGATGAGGTCGTTTATGAGGCTGCTGAGAGAAATATCGTTAAAATAACAGATGAAGCCCCAATGATATATTCTCTTCCGTGTGACAAGCCTGCTTCTCCTCTCAGAGGTACCGAGCCTGAAACGATGAAGAAGATAAAGGGCAGTACCGACACTGTGATCTGCGGAACCGTTTCTCAGCAGGA
>ONFW01000133.1 GCA_900317215.1 uncultured Eubacteriales bacterium
CACGGATACGTCAAAGGTAAGCGCCGCAAGCGCCAAAGATACCGTCATATTATCAACAAATTCGCACGATTGAACATTGATCGGATCGTGATGAATGAAATTAACAAGAGAGTGGTGCTCGATCATAACGCCCTTGGGCTTTCCGGTTGATCCTGATGTGTAAATGCAGTAGCAGAGGTTTTCAGGCTTTACTCCTGTTTCGGGATTATCGGTCTTATCGCAGGCAAGCATTTCCTCCATAGTGTGTATCGTTACTCCTGCGACATCGAACAAAGCCTTGCGCTCTGCGGCAATAGCTGCGGTCGTGACTACATGCTTTGCTCCTGAATTCTCAAGAATATAGGATACACGGTCATCGGGATAATCGGGTGCAAGGGGCATAAAAGCCGCTCCCGATTTGAGGATACCCTCTCGGGCTGCGTAAGCATAAACCGTTCTCGGCATCATTACGCCTACCATTTCATCGATCTGAACTCCACCGTCTATAAGACTGTGAGCCACACGGTTTGCGTTTTCATTCAGCTCTGTATATGTAAGCTTAACATTATCGGCAATTACAGCCGTCTTGTCCGGATGCTTTGCGGCCTGAGCTTCAAAGAGCTTGTTACAGGTGGTATAGGGTATCTCGACCTCTGTTGCATTGAAGGAATCAATGAGCTTTGCTGCTCCTCTCGTCATAATAGAAACATCCTTGAGCTTATCCTTTTCGACAAACTGGGACGCGGTCTTTTCCATGCAGGCAACAAAACCGCGCATAAAGGCCTCGGAATAACGATCCGAACGGTAATCGCATGCAAACAAAACCTTGCCCTTCCTTATTCCGACATTAATATTAAGGGGAGCTTTGGCATCACTGAGCTTCAGGGAGATAATTTCCGCATCATACCCGCCGATGCTTGAAAAGGCAAAGCCCTCTCCCTGATATGCGAACATAATGTCTGCGGGAATATCATACGCCCGTGAGATCTCGGCAAAGGAATAGATATCATTTTCCATACTGCCGATAAGCTGTTCTCCTGTTGCTTTTACAAGCTCTGAGATCTTTACATCACCCTCCAGTGAGCAGTAAACAGGGAAGGTCTTTACAAGCATGGTAACAGCACGCGAAAGACGAGAATCGTTTCTGCCGTTATATATAGTCGTATACACCGCTTCGGTCTTGTAATTATATTTTGCCAGAACAAATGCAAATACCGAATTGAAGAATGCATTCAGAGTAACGCCCTGCTTTTCGCACCATGCTTTTATTGCGGAAAGATCGACCGTTGACGGCACTTTAAACTGTCCGGAGGTTTTTTCCTTTCCTTCGACATCCCTTGAGGGCAGGAAATCAGGATCTGCGCCATTGAAAAGCCTGTCATAATATGCCTTTGCCTTTTCATACCTATCACTGCTGCGAGCCTTTTCCTCCGCAAGAGCAGCCTCAAAGCCGGTGTAGCTCTCTGTTTCAAGTACAGCTCCGCCATAGGCTGCATTTATATCCTCAATGATGACAGCTTCACTCGTTCCGTCACAGATGATATGGTGAAATTCAAGATAAAGATAATTACCCTCTTTAGTTCTGTATATCTTTATGCGATATAGACGGCTGTCAATAAGCTCAAACGGCTGAACAATATCATCGGGCAGCCTGTCTGTTTCTATCAGTTCAACAACAGGAGCCGCACTGTCATTCCTCCGCGCACGGATATCTCCGCTGTCATTCAGGAACAGCTGTGTTTTTACATACGGATGAGCGTTTATCATCGCTTCGGCTGCAGCCTTCAGCTTATCGGTATCGACCTCATCCGAAAGCTTGAACAGGAAGGGAATATTGTATGTGGTAGAATCGGGATTAGCAACACATTCAACAAAAATACCGCTCTGAGTCTGCGTGATCGGGTAATCGTCCTGCAGCCCGAAGGTCTGTGCGGATTCGCTTTCTGCAAAGAATGTCTCAAGAGACATGACTGTGTTGTGTTCACGAAGATCCTTGATAGTAACGGGAATATCAAATGCTGTAGAAAGCATAACATTCAGCTTGATAGCTCCGATCGAGGTAAGTCCTGCATCGAAGATGTCGTTTGTGATGCCGAAGGCAGTAGTACCGATCACCTTTGCAATGCAGTCGAAGATGATCTTCTGAGTCTCATTCTGCGGCGGTACTGTGTTTTCGGCCTTCTTTTCCGGCTTGGGCAGAGCACGCTTATTGACCTTCTGATTCTGATTCAAGGGGATATGGTCTATCTGCATCGTAACCGCCGGAACCATATACGCAGGCTTATCCTTTTTTATAAATTCCGCGAGCGCATCAATGTTCACCGGCTCATCAGAAACAATGTAGGCCGCAATATACTTGCCGCCGCCTGTTTCGTCAAACGCCTGAACGGTAGCGTCCTTTATGCCGGGGAATTTACGGATAATGCCCTCGACCTCAGTCAGCTCAATACGGAATCCCCTGACCTTGACCTGTCCGTCGTTTCTTCCGATGAAGTCCATAATTCCTCCCCTGAGAATACGGACAATATCTCCCGTTCGGTAAGCCTTTTCATATCCAGGAGCATCCGAGAACGGATTGCGGATAAATACTTCTGCGGTCTTTTCAGGACGGTTCAGATATCCTCTGCTGACCTGATGACCGGCAACTACAAGCTCGCCCGGAACACCAAACGGCAAACGGTTCATATTTCTGTCAACAACATACTGTTTCATATTGCAGTTCTGCTGACCAAGCGGAACACGCCTGTATAGCTTTTCAACATTATAAATATGCGTACAAATGGTACACTCGGTAGGACCGTAACCATTGAGAAGACGGAACCGTGGAGCAGCCACAGGCACAAGCTTTTCTCCGCCTGTAATAAGAACATGCGGATACTCGGCATCCGGGAACAGATCGGCATACTGTCTTCCCACCTGAGTTGTCATAAAGGCGTGTGTGATTTTATTTGCATAGAAATAGTCCTTTATAGCAACAAGGTCAAGACGTATTTCCTCGTCTATGATATGGAGCTGACCGCCCGAGAGAAGCACAGGATACATATCTATCATATGAGCGTCAAAGCCATAGCTGGCATATCCGGAAGCACGGCTGTTTTCATTAAATTCCTGTTCCCTTATATACATATCACAGAATGCGCACATATTATGGTGCTCTATCATTACACCCTTCGGAACACCGGTAGAACCTGATGTATACAGCAGAATGAACAGGTCGTCCGGCGAGGGATTCTCTGTTATCCTTTCAGCATCCGGAAGTGACGGTATCTCATCGGTATAAAGGACCGGTCCTGTGTAATCCGGAAGCTTTTCCATAAGACTGCGTTCAGCGATAAGATATTTTGCATCAGCATCCTTTATCATGAATTCAAGACGCTCCGAAGGATAACTCGGATCAAGCGGCTCATAGCCTGCGCCTGATTTAAGTACACCCAGAGCTGCGATCGGCATATACTCACATCTTGGGATAATAACAGAAACCGCCTGATTTCTTCCTATCCCCTTATTTTTAAGGAATGAAGCAATATTCTCTGTTATGCGGTCAACCTCCCTGTAAGTATAGGAGCGTTCAAGGTAAACGACTGCAATATTATCCGGCGTTTTCTCGACCTGACGGCGGAAGAGCGTTACTAAATCAGTCACCTCATAATCATGAGGATTATTGTTGACTGCTTCAAGCAATTTCTCCGTCTGCTCATCAACAAGCCTGACCTCATCGGTGTTTTCCCTTCTTGAGAACTCAACGAGCGCACGTTCATAGGTTTCCAGCATATCCTCCATGAATCCCTCGGTGAATACTTCGTTATCATAAGAAATATGATATCTGAGCCTGTCGCCGTCGGGGTAAATGATGAATTCAAGCTTTGCTTTTTCCTCCTCAAAGACAAGCGGTACATCCTCAGCCTTATCTCCGCAAAAATCAAATACACTGCCGTTTGTCATTGTACTCTGGTAAACGAACAGCACATCGGCGGTAATGCCGAGATCGTGG
>ONFW01000162.1 GCA_900317215.1 uncultured Eubacteriales bacterium
AGGAGCTGTGCGCAGCGTATCAGAACTGCGCAGCCGCTGCGGTTGTCGAGAGCCGATACTGATATCCTGTCGTTGAGCAGTTCCTTGAAGCTGCTGCATAAGACAGCACTGTTGCCGGGTAAAACAAGCTCTTTCACCTTTTCTGCGGCAAGTCCGGTATCTATCCATATTGTGTCTCGGGACAGCTCATCAGAATCCTTTGAAATATGGGGAGGTACAGTACAAACTATTCCCAGTATCGTTTCCTTTCCGAGTATCCTTACGGCAGCACCGGGGAGAGTTCTCAGGTCAATACCGCCCACAGGCTCTGCCTTGATAAATCCGTTTTCATCAATGTATGTCACTACAAGTCCTATCCTGTCGATGTGTGCATCGAGCATGATGTGCTTTTTTTCGCTTCCTCCCATGGAGGCAATGATATTCCCGTTGCTGTCTGCACTTACTTCGGCAAGACCCTCCATAAGCTTGCGTACGGTATCAAGAAGCTCTGTTTCTCTGCCCGATATGCCGTTTTCAGTACACAGCCTTTTCAGTATTTCTTTCATATTACGTCTCCTGTATTATCCTGAATTTGTCAGTATATAGCACCGTGTCGGAATGAAGGGGATATTCCGTATCCTCATCCTTTGTTTTGTTTACCGATATGTCGCCCTCAACGCTGAAGTTCGGAGAGTTTGACAGCTTATATTTATAGGTTACAAAGCCGTCGTAGGATCTGAAATCTACTCCTGTCTGTAGTTTTACAATGCCGTTCCTGTCGCTGAAAAGAAGTCCCGATGCGCTGCTCAGACTGTAATCCATATTATCGTCAATAAAGGCTCTGAGGAGAGCGGCTCTGTCAAGACCGCCCCAGTGCTGTTTTATATAAGCTGTTGCGCTGTCAGACGAGCCCGAGGGATCGGTATAGGGAACTTCGAGACGGAGGGAAACAGTGAATATGTCGCTGTTCCTTGAAAGGGTCATGTTCGTCAGGAAAAGCCCGCTTTTTTCATACGAAGACAGCTCCTCGAGCAGGTTTGCTGCTTCATCGGTATCTCGGGTGAGGACAAGCTCTGCTTTTGTATATAAAACGCCCTTATAATCGTGTTCAATTCCCTCGGTTATCTCTGCGTATGAGCTGTCTATTCCAAGAGAGGTCAGCAGCATATATAGCTCATCGCTGTTTCTGTATTGCTCCGGTTCAGCTTCCTGCGACGGCTCAGGGAGAGATTGGGGTTCTTCGCTGATTTCGGGCAGGCTGCTTTCAGGAAGGGAGATCTCGGACGGATCGCTCTCCGGCGAAGTGACTTCGGGTGAGCTGCTTTCCGTCGGTGCAGCAGGCTTGCTTGCCTGAGATTCGGCGGAGGAAGCACGGGATATATTGATGATCTGAGGAGCAGAGCCGCCTGTGCAGGCGGTAAACGACAGCAGGACGGCAAGCAGGGCGGTGCATAAAGCTGTTCTTTTCATGAAACGGTCTCCTTATCATGTCAGTATTGCCAAGGCATCTTAAAAGTGTGCGGTGTAATACCTGAGAGCCTGCGGATAAGCCAAGTGTCATTTCATTTCATTGACGAGCCTTTTGAAGTGGAGTCCCTTTTCTCCGAAGTTTTTATACATGTCAAAGCTTGCGCTCGCAGGGGACATGGAAACGATATCGCCGTTTACAGCGTTTTCCCTTGCGGCGGCAACAGCCTCCTCCATATTATTTACTCTGATTATCACCGGTGAGCCTTCTTTATATGCCGGAGCTGCTTTTGTGGCTGCTTCAATTTTATCTGCGGTTGCACCGAAGAGAATAAGTACCTTTACCTTCTCAGGCACGAGTCTGCCCATTTCGTCGTATGAGAGGTGCTTGTCGTAACCGCCTGCGATAAGTATGATCTTTCTGTCATAAAGTGACAGTGTTCCCTTTATTGTTCTTGTTGGGCTTGTTCCTATAGCGTCGTTATAGTATCTCACGCCGTCAAGCTCTCTGACAAGCTCGGCACGGTGCTCGACTCCGCCGAAGCTGCGGGCGACGCCTTTGATCGTCTCAGGGGATACCATGCCCCATACTGCGGAGATCGCAGCAAGATAGTTCTCTATATTGTGCAGTCCGGGTATCTTGATTTCGGAGGCGTCCATGATATAAGTCTCTTTGCCGTAGTGATTCATAATGATCCTGCCGTCCGGACTCATATATGCTCCGTTTGCGGGCTTCTGTCTGCGTGAGAAGCAGAACGTCTGTCCTCGTGTGTATTCCTCAAAGGAGGCGGATATCTCATTGTCGAGATTGAGGACAGCTTTTCCGAAGGCGTTCTGATGAAGAACGATATTCTTTTTAGCGTCAATATACTCCTGCATATCCTTATGGATATCGAGATGATTAGGCGCAAGATTGGTTACTACTGCGATATCGGGGCTTTTTCTCATGGAGATGAGCTGAAAGCTTGAGAGCTCTACGACCGCGATATCCTCGGGCAGAATGCTCTCGATATCCGGCAGAAGGGGGCGTCCGATATTTCCGCCGAGATGAACATTAAAACCCTGAGCCTTGAGCATCTCGGAGATAATGGTCGTTGTGGTGGTCTTGCCGTCACTGCCCGTTACGGCGATCGTCTTGCAGGGACAGAGGTCAAAAAACACCTCCATTTCACTGGTCACTGCAGTTCCATGCTTTCTTGCCGCAGTCAGCTCGTCCATATAATACTTCATGCCCGGTGTGCGGAAAATGATGTCTGCTCCGAGGTCTGTGAGATAGTTCTCTCCGAGACGCAGCTCTGCGCCGTATTCCTTTGCCAGAGCACCGTTTTCTCCCAGGGTGGCTGCGTCTCTTTTATCGCAGGCAAGAACCCTGGCTCCGTATTTTCCGAAGAGCCTTATGAGCGGAAGATTGCTGCCGCCTATGCCGCAGAGTGCGACCGTTTTTCCGTTGAGCCCTTCTAAGAATCTTCTTATATTGTTTTCCATGAGTTACCAACCTCTTTATTCAGAATTACATACCCTTTTATTATATTCCAAAGCGATCAATAATTCAATGTCAAAACTTGATAAACTGCGGAAAACATAGAAAAATAAACTGCGGAAATCTTACGAAAGGATCTGCTTTATGACATAAGATGATGTCGGATGAAATTAATCTTTCATAAAAAAGAGTTGCAAAAAAACGATTTTTCATCACGAATTGATGTTGACATTTATTTTGAAAAACGATATATTAATTACATAACAAATTGCAGAAAGGATGGTTTTATGAACAACGGCAATTTCAACGGTTATGATCCCAACAGAAACGGTCAGAACGGTTATAATGATCCGTATCAGGCAAACGGTTACCAGCAGAACTACCAGCAGAGTTATCCTCAGCAGGGCTACCAGCAGAGTTATCCTCAGCAGGGCTATCAGCCTTATCAGGGAGATCTCGCTCAGCAGGGGGTTCCCTTTACAGGAACAAGAACAGGCACGATGAGCCTTTCCGATTACAGCAAAAAGATATTCTTATGGATGGGTGCAGGCCTTGCTGTTACCTTCTTTGTGGCTCTCGGGCTGATGCTCTGGCTTACCTCGGGCGATCCTCTCACGGTTTATGCAAGGTTCTCTTCATATCTCCCGCTTTTCTACGGCGGTATTGTAGTGGAACTCGTCCTTGCTATTGTGCTCAATATTTTTGTCGCAAAAATGCCGTACGGAGTTAGTCTTGCGATGTTCTTTGTCTATTCTCTTGTCAGCGGTGTTACCTTTACGCCTATACTCGTTGTCTATGATGCAGGCTCAGCTATTTTCTGCTTTGCTGCTGCTGCCGTGCTCTTCATCGGCTTCGCTATCTACGGCACGGTGACAAAGCGTGATCTGACAAAGCTCGGTCCGATCCTTATGATAGGTGTTTTGGTACTGCTTCTGTTCTCGGTGGTCGGGCTTATCTTCAATTTCGGCGGACTTTCGATCCTCATCGGCGTTATAGGTGTGGCAATATTTGTCGGTCTTACCGCTTATGATGTGCAGAAGATAAAGAAGAGCTATGAATCCCTTGCAGGTGACGATGCTATGCTCAAGAAGCTGTCCGTAAATCTTGCGCTTCAGCTTTATCTTGACTTTATCAACATCTTCATCTACCTGCTCCGTCTTTTTGGCAAGCGCAACTAAGCTCTGCCTTAACAGAAAGCTGAATAAAGATGCGGTGCGGCAGTCCGGTGGGACTGCCGCATTTTTTGAAGCAGGATTAAGGCAACACCGCACAAAGACTTCCTGACGGCTTAGCGCCATATCTTTTGCAGTATTGCCTAAAAAAACTCGCCCGGGTCTGTCACACACAGAACTGAGCGAGTTATTTTTTGTTTTCAGATGATAATTACTTCTCTAAGAGGTACTTCGTCAGCATTCCTTGTCGTAGAGAAAGTGGTAAAAAGCCTTGTAGTCCGTCCTGTGCTCCTTGGTGAACTGTATAGCGTCACGGGGATGCTGATTAAGCCGCCCTGTGAGCAGATAGGGGATATCATAGCCCCAGACAAGACCCTCCTCGCGCAGCTTTACGATGTGCTTCTCAATAAAGGTGAGCAGCGGAGAAATGTGGTACTTCGGGTTTTTGAGGAAGCCCAGTAGCAGCTCAGTGGGGCAGTTGCCTGCGCCTCTGCCGAGACTGCTTACGGTTGAATCAAGATAGCTGACGCCCATAGTAAGTGTCTCAATGGTATTTGCAAAGGCAAGCTGCTGGTTGTTATGTGCATGGATACCGATATGCTTGTTATACTTATCTGCGATATTGAGATATTTCTCAGCAAGTCTTC
Organism: uncultured Eubacteriales bacterium; assembly: GCA_900317215.1. Classification (GTDB taxonomy): domain Bacteria; phylum Bacillota; class Clostridia; order Oscillospirales; family Acutalibacteraceae; genus UBA1213. Next base: position 4,746 of record ONFW01000162.1, read on the forward strand.
TCATCTGCTCGGGATAGAGAGAGCCGTAGCTGTCAACTATATAGATAGTATCCACACAGCTCCTTCCTATGAGCTCAAGAGCATCATCAAGATCTATATCGTTTGATTTCGACACAGCCATGATGTTTATTGTCGTCTCGTAGCCCTTCTTGTGACAGTATTCGACCATTTCAAGGGCTGAGGGGATAGTGTTGATGTATGTCGCGACCCTGACCATATCGATCGGGCTGTTTGCTTTGTCGATGATATCATTGCGAAAATCGGTTCTGCCAACGTCAGCCATAACGGATATTTTCAGTCCGGTATCGTTGTCGCCTACGATAGCGCGGATATCATCGTCATTGCAGAATTTCCACTTGCCGAACTTGCTCTCGTCAAACTGATCCTTCGACGCCTTGTATCCGAACTCCATATAATCAATACCCGATTTTATATTTGCATTATAAAGGTCTTTTACAAATTCATCGGTAAAGAAAAAGTTGTTGACAAGTCCTCCGTCACGAACCGTACAGTCCACGACCCTTATATCGGGTCTGAAGGATACGAGCTCACCCTTTTTTAACATATAATTTCCTCCCTAAGGTATTGTAACAAATGTCATTATACACCCTTGAGAGGTATTTTACAATATTTTTTTACAAAACAGAGCCTTCAAGGTTGCATGAATCGTCGTGATATGCTAAAATATTAAAGTAATTTTTTTTTAAAAAGGAAGTAAGCTATTATGGAATATATTGTTTCAGACAGAGTAAGCACCCTGAAGCCCTCGGCTATAAGGGAAATATTCAAGTATGCGGCAGATCCTACTGTCGTATCCCTCTCCGCAGGCAATCCTGCTCCCGAGGCTTTTCCGACAGAGGCGATCGCGGATATTTCTGACAGGATACTCAGAGAGAATCCGATCGCTGCTCTTCAATACGGCTTTACTGAGGGCTATCCTCCTCTCAGAGAGGCTGTCGGAGATTTTATGAAGAACGAATATAATGTCGGCAGGGATTTCGATGATCTCATCATAACCTCGGGCGCTCAGCAGGTTATGGATCTTCTCACAAAGTCCATGGTCAATGAGGGTGATACAGTTATATGCGAGGCCCCCAGCTTTATCGGCTCACTTAATTCGTTCCGTTCATATAATGCCCGTCTTTGCGGTATTCCTCTCGAGAGCGACGGCATGAATCTTGAAGCTCTTGAAAATGCGCTCAGAAATGAAAAAAATGTCCGTTTCATTTATATGATCTCAAATTTTCAGAATCCCTCCGGAGTTACAACAAGTCTTGAAAAGAGAAGAGCAATTTATGAACTTGCAAAGAAATACGGCGTGCTCATTTTGGAGGATAATCCCTACGGCGAACTGAGGATAAGCGGAGAAAATGTTCCTCCTGTAAAGTCTTTTGATGAGGACGGAATAGTTGTTTATGCAGGCTCTTTCTCAAAGATACTTTCACCGGGAATGCGTCTCGGATATGTAATAGCGCCTAAGCCTGTCGTTCAGAAAATGGTGGTGTGCAAGCAGGGCGAGGACGTTCATACGAATGTGTGGGCACAGATGGTCGCTCATAAATTCATGACGGAGTATGATTTTAAGGGACATCTTGAAAAGCTCCGTGAGATATATAAAAAGAAGGCAAGCTTCTGTATGGAGCTTCTCGACAAATACCTCGTCCCCAACAAGATCAGCTATCAGAAAATAGAGGGCGGTCTGTTTATCTGGTGCAGGCTTCCCGACGGTGTGGATATGCCCGATTTCTGTAAGCAAGCTGTTCTCAGAAAGGTCTGTGTTGTCCCCGGAAACGCCTTTCTTACGGACGAGAGTGAGCAGTGCAGCTCGTTCAGGATAAACTTTTCCACGCCTACGGACGAGCAGCTTGAAAAGGGAATCAGAATACTTGGTGAGCTTGCAAAGGAGATATTGTAATGTCTGAGACAACTGAAAAGAAAAAGGTGATCTTTAGCGCTATTCAACCCAGCGGTACCATAACTCTCGGAAATTATCTTGGTGCCTTGCAGAACTGGGTCAGACTTCAGGACGAGTATAACTGCATCTATGCGGTCGCCGATCTGCATGCGATAACCGTTCGTCAGGATCCGAAGGCATTCAGACAGAATATACTCAACGCCTATGCGCTTTTCCTTGCCTGCGGGATAGACCCCGAAAAAAGCCCGTTTTTCATTCAGAGCCATGTTCATACTCACGCTGAGCTTGCATGGGTGCTAAACTGCTACACCCAGTTTGGGGAGCTTTCGAGAATGACACAGTTCAAGGATAAGTCGCAGAAGCATGCCGACAACATCAATGCAGGTCTGTTTACATATCCTTCTCTTATGGCGGCGGATATTTTGCTTTATCAGGCAGACCTTGTGCCGATAGGAATAGACCAGAAGCAGCATCTTGAGCTTACAAGGAATGTTGCCGAGCGCTTCAACGGTATTTATGGCAGTACGTTCAAGATACCAGAGGCATATATCGGACAATCAGGAGCCAAGGTCATGTCGCTTCAGGAGCCGACAAAGAAGATGTCTAAGTCAGACGAGAATGTCAACGCATGGGTGGGAATACTTGATAAGCCTGACGTTATCATGAAAAAATTCAAGAGAGCTGTTACAGACAGCGAGGCGAGAGTCTGTGTTGGCGAGGGCAAGGACGGTATAAACAACCTTATCGGCATAATGAGCTGCATTACGGGTAAAACAACCGATGAGATAACCGCTGAATTTGAGGGCAAGGGCTACGGTGATTTCAAGACCGCTGTAGGCGAGGCTGTTGTAGAAACGATTCGTCCCATACAGGAACGCTTTGAAAAGCTCATTGCCGACAAGAGCTATCTTGCCGAGCAGTACCGCAGGGGTGCCGAGTTTGCGCTCAGGCTGTCGCAGCGCACCCTTGACAAGGTCATGAAAAAGATAGGCTATGTTGCAAAATAAGCACATTTTTTCGTTGCAGATATACCTGATCGGGAAAAACACATAAGGGATCCTCTAAAAAACGGAACAAGAGGCGATTCAAAGCAAAATGCCCGTGAAGGAGGTTTTTTAGAGGTTCCCGTAATATAATATAAATCAGGCACGGTATCCCGTAAAAGGGTCACCGTGCCTGATTTATTGTCAGCCGGCTAAACCGGCAAGCTTCTTTTTGATATATGTTACGTCCTTGATATTGATAACCCCGTCATGATAAGCGTCTGCTGCAATAAGCTGCGCCTCATCCTCTATGGTGATGTTACCGGCAAGATAATTCTGGATGAAAGTCGCATCGCTGATTGTGATCTTTCCGTCCATGTTGGCATCGCCGATTATCAAGGTCTTATCGTTTAATATATCTGTTTCGTCTGTAAGAGATAAATACTTGTATGCCTCGCAAATTCCGACCCAGTTATTGGAATGATCATAGAAACTATTCCAGTAAGTGCCTGAGGAAAATTCATATCTGTACTCCCAATAATAATCCTGAGCGGGCTTGTACACATAAATACAGGTTTCGTTGTATAATTCGTCTCCCTTACGGACCGAACTGTTTGAATCGTAGATCAGGATCCTGTAATTATAATCAAGTCCTGTTCTGTAGGAATGATATTCAAAGGGCTCTACGCCGTATGCAACTATCGCATGCATGGAGGATGTTGTTGAGGTGTAAAGCTTCAGCATTGAATTGTTGGTTTCAAGCTCTTTAAATATTTTGCTGATATAATATCCCTGATCTACAATGACTTGATCATCGCTATAACCGAAATTTTCAAGCTTTCGGCAGTCCATGTTCGAGCCGCCCTGGAAAAAATTGATTATGGAAATGAAATCGTAATCCTCCGGATTTTCAAAAGGTGTATCGCTGAAACGGGAGTCAATGTCCGAGAATTTCAGGAAGCCCATCTTTGAAAGAATGGTAGTGGAAGCCATTCCGTTGCATCTGCCTTGCATGTCATATTGGTTTTTCATTTTTATATAATCTTTTAATTTTTTGATCTCATCGTCTGTAAGCTTGAACAGATCTGCCATTTTATCTAATATACTATCGCTAACGCTGTAATTAACTCCTGTTGAGTTGGCACCGTTGCTGAACTGGAAATCATCACGTCCCCATACAAAAACAGGCTCGGTGTAAGAGAAGGGCTCGGAGCTTTTTGTGCCTTTATAAATGCCGCTGAGAGAGACGGTTGCGATCACCTTATTTCCCTTATCTGCATAGGTTACTTTGTATCCGGAGCCGTTGGTCAGATATCTGGTTTTTCCGCCAAAATTAACTGAAACAGAAACTGCATTGCGGATCTTGCCTGTATTTTTATCGAGAAAGCCGATTTTATCGCTTTTGACTATTCTGATATCCGATTCGGGGATCTCGACAGGAAGAACTGTGATCGTGGTATTGATCTCGCCGCTGAAGCAGCCCTTGCCGGTTATCCTGTAGGAATGCTCGCCTGCTCCGAGAACCTCGCCGGGATATCTTGCGCCGCTTGTGCGCTTGAACTCGAAGTCTTTGCCGTTTACCAGAACAGCAGAGTCGGCATCGGTGCTTACTTTGATAACGGGAACGATATCGTATGGTTCTCCGGTGTAAACATATTCCTTCTGAATATAGCAGGTGCTTATATCTTTTTGCGTCACGGTGATAGTCTTGTTGACCTGACCACTGAAATTACCAATGCCTGTAATCGAATATGTATAGCTGCAGCAGCCAAGGATCGCATTTGCGAACGGAGGTCCGTTCAGGCGCTCGAATTCAAAGTCTCTTCCGTTTACAAGAGTATATGAATTCGATGCTTCGGAGATCCTGATAACAGGAACGATATCTGCGTGTTTTCCGGTGTATTCATAGCTTGTCTCGAAATAACAGCTGCCTATATCTCTGGGTTTGACAGTGATGGTCTTGTCGACCTGACCGCTGAAATTACCCTTGCCCTTGATAGTGTATGAGTAATTATAGCAGCCGAGTATCGATCCGGTGAAGGAAGGACCATTATTACGGTTGAACTCAAAGTCTCTGCCGTTTTTCAGGACTATGGTTTTATTGCCTGAGGTCATTTTTATCACGGGAACATATTCTCCTGCTTTTCCTGTATATGTGTAGCTTGTACGGATATTGCAGGTTTTTATGTTTTTGCGGAGGATCGTGATAGTTTTGTTGACCTGACCGCTGAAATTGCCCTTGCCCTTGATAGTGTATGAATAGCTTCCGTATCCGAGAACGGCTGTCTCGGATTTTGGACCGCTATTGCGTACAAATTCAAAGTCGGTTCCGTTTGTAAGAGTTATTTTTTCGGTTCCGGAGACGAAGGTGATCGTAGGGACGTAATCTCCGGCTAAGCCTGTGTAAGTATAATATCTCTGAAAGCTGCAGGAACTGATGCTTTTGGGTGATACAGTAACAGTCTTTCTGATCTTTCCGCTGTATTTTCCCTTGCCGTAGACGTAGACGCTGTACGTTCCCGCATTTTTTACTGTTGTGCGTGAAACGGTATAATCTACTCCCTTTTCCAGTGTTTTTGTTCCGTCTTTTACAACAAAAGAGAGCTTTTTGTTTAAACCGCTGTATACGGATGAGCCGAGCGATACCTTGACAGAACATTTGGTTATGGCTTTCTGAGATGAAGTAGCCGCACCTGTTGAGGTGCTTTCGGTTTCAGCCGCAGAAGCTGAGGTCGAAAGGGACGCTGCAAACAGCGTCAGGGTCAGGATGCACACAAAGAGAGCTAATAATTTTGCTGTTCTTTTCATTTTGTCCTCCTTGATTATTCAATTATTTTCTTTATGAATGATAACATTATTGTCATAATAATGTCAATCATGAATAACGACAAGAAATTAACATACTGACAGAGTATTTTGTTCTGATTGTTCCGTGGCTATGTCTGATTATTTTATAGGTGGATCTGCCCGATGCTTTGCTGTGCGGAAGCAGCTCTTTCAGGGCAAAATGGTCGGAATTATGAGCTGTTATCAGAGACAAAGCAAAAGGCTGCCGCACATTTTAGTGCAGCAGCCCTGTGAACTAATGGGTATTATTTAGTAACATGCTTTATAAGACCGCCGTCCTTAATTATCTCCTGAATAAACGGAGGGAACGGCTCAGCCTGATAGGTTTTTCCGGTGGTTATGTCGGTGATGACGCCGGTGTCGAAGTCTACCGCGACCTCATCGCCGCTCTTTATTTCCTTTGATGCCGCCTCACATTCGAGGATCGGCAGACCGATATTTATGGCGTTTCTGTAGAAGATGCGTGCAAAGGTGGAGGCAATAACGCAACTGATGCCAGAAGCCTTTATAGCTATCGGAGCGTGTTCGCGGGAGGAGCCGCAGCCGAAGTTCTTCTCGGCTACCATGATGTCGCCCTCCCTGACGTTCTTGGTGAAATCTATGTCGATATCCTCCATGCAGTGCTGTGCAAGCTCCTTGTGTGAGCTTGTGTTGAGGTATCTTGCGGGAATTATAACGTCGGTGTCAACATTGTCGCCGTATTTATGTACTGTACCCTGTGCTTTCATATCCGTCTTCCTTTCTCAGTTGTCGCATACCCTTGCCGGGTCGGTGATATAGCCTGCTACGGCACTTGCGGCGGCTACTGCGGGGCTTGCAAGATATACCTCTGATTCAACATGCCCCATTCTGCCCACGAAGTTGCGGTTGGTGGTGGATACTGCTCGTTCGCCTTTTGCGAGTATGCCCATGTGTCCGCCCAGACAGGGACCGCAGGTGGGAGTGGATACCACTGCGCCGGCTTCAATGAAGATATCAAAAAGTCCCTCGTGCATTGCCTGCAGATATACGCTCTGTGTGCTGGGAATGATGATGCATCTTACTCCCTTTGCCACCTTTTTGCCCCTGAGCACGTCTGCGGCGGCTCTCAGGTCGGAGATCCTTCCGTTTGTGCAGGAGCCTATCACAGCCTGATCTATTTTTACCTCGTCAGGAGCGATCTCGTCCACAGTTCTTGCGTTTTCCGGCAGATGAGGAAAGGCTACGGTCGGACGGAGAGCTGACAGGTCAATAGTGTAATCCTCATCGTACTCAGCGTCCTCATCTGCCGTGTATTCCACGGGCTCGCCCTTGAATCTGCCCTTGATATACTCTCTTGTAATGTCATCGACAGGGAAGATCCCGTTTTTCGCGCCTGCCTCAATAGCCATGTTCGCAATGCAGAGTCTGTCGTCAATGGAAAGATATTTCAGACCGTCTCCAAAAAACTCCATAGATCTGTAAAGAGCGCCGTCTACGCCTATCATGCCTATGATATGAAGGATAATGTCCTTGCCGCTGACGTATTTTGCGGGCTTGTTGATGAGATTGAACCTTATTGCCGAAGGCACCTTGAACCATGTTTTGCCGCTTATCATTCCGGCGGCCATATCGGTGGAGCCGACGCCTGTTGAAAATGCGCCGAGAGCGCCGTATGTACATGTGTGGGAGTCTGCACCTATGCACAGTGTGCCGGGGCCGACAAGTCCCTTTTCGGGAAGGAGTGAATGCTCAATACCCATTTGTCCCACATCAAAGAAATTCTTTATGTCATATTTGTCCGCAAACTGACGAACCTGTTTGCACTGCTCCGCTGCCTTGATGTCCTTGTTCGGTGTAAAGTGATCCATTACCATGGCTATTTTAGTGTTGTCGAAAACCCCTGCAGCCTTGCCGTCGTTGAATACATTAATGGCGACCGGCGAGGTGATGTCGTTTCCGAGCACCATATCGAGCCTTGCCTCTATGAGCTGACCTGCCTTTACGGAATCAAGTCCTGCGTGAGCCGCAAGTATTTTTTGTGACATTGTCATTCCCATTTTCCTTACCTCCTGAATATTACTGCTCCTATTATCTCATAACAGCTTGAAAAAGAATGTAGCCTATGCTACAATCTATTATAATAATTTGCCGCACAGGACAGTTTTATTAAGAAAAAGCCGTGCAGGCAGTCGACAGGGTGAGTATTATGGAAAAAAGCGGTGACGAGCTTCTGAGAGCCTTTGGCGCTCTCGGAAACGAAAGGACAGTCGAAAAGGGTGCTGTCATCTACGATCAGGGAGAAAGGGCAGAGTTTTTCTATTATCTGAAAAAGGGTGCAGTGAAGGTATACATAAGCTCTGAGAACGGCAGTGAAAAGCTGCTCTCAACCGTCAAAAGAGGCTCTGTGCTCGGTGAGGCTGCTTTCTTTGACGGTCAGCCGAGAATATCCTCTGCAAAGGCGCTTTCAAGATGTGTTCTTGTGCCGATCGACAAGGCTGTATTTTCACAGATAATAAGACGTTCTCCGGACGCAGCCATGGAGATATTCAGACTGCAGGCGCAGACGATAAGAATGCTCTCCGTTCAGCTTGACAGCATGACCTTTGTAGGGGCGAAGGGGAGGATAGCGCAGTTCCTTCTCAGTGCCTCGGGAGGAAGGGAAGCAAGGGTATCAACCACCCACGAGGAGATAGCGGGAGCCATAGGCGTATCAAGAGTGACGGTGAGCAAGCTGATGAGGCAGCTTGTGAGTGAGGGGTTGATAAAAACGGGCTACCGCTGTATAGATATAACCGACTCGGACGGTCTTAAGAAAAAAATAAAGAATGCTTTGACCTTTCCGCTTGAATGAGCCTTACTGATGCAGACAAGTGTATTAAGACGATATCCGCAGATGGAAACTGATTTTTATGAGCTTAGGCGTTGACTCAGACGAGTGAACGGCTTGGGGGGTCGGATCACTTCAAACCCAAAAGCCTCCTGCGCTGTAATAGCTCCAACCCTTCGGTCAGAGTGGAACAGCGCAGGAGGCGCGTCAGATCATAGGATCATTATTCAGCAGCAGAGCTGCAGCAAAGATGTTATTCTGCCGCTAAATAAGCGGAAATAAAGGAGTTGTCGCCAAGGATATCTCTTATCTCCTGTGCAAGCTCGGGCTGTTCGTTGCGGTTCATAAGCGCAAGCAAGCCTCTTTCAAGAACCAGCTCAAGCTTGACCTGATCTCTCACATCCGGCTTTTCGGAGCTTTTAAGAAGCTCACAGGCGGCTTTCATGCATTGAACATTGCTGTCAAAGCCGGTGAAGGTGAAATCATTGCTGAGCCGACCGTGTTTTTTCAGTATCTCGGCAGCCTCGGCTAACTGCTCGGCTTCTACCTCGACCTTGGCGTCAAAGTTTGCGTCCCCGGAATTTCTACCTTCTGCTATCATTTCCTGACGAAGCTGGTTCTGCCTGCTGCTTTTTTCCTGCTTGACTTCGTTTCGCACAGCTTCCTTGTCTGCGGGCAGAACAAGATCGGAGGCGGTTGAGGATACTGATGCTTTAGGAGCCGAGGCCTCGCTTTTGGCGGTGTCCTTGTTATTATTTGCCGTCTTAATTGTTAAACTATTTTATAAAACCTTACTCTATAATCAGAGGTGTTATAATTTGAGCAGATATATAACAGCCTCCGACCTGGAGTATTTTGAGAATGATAAGTCATTTTGAAGGTGTTTTTGTTGTCGGAATCATCAACATTGGTGACAAGCATTGTTTTGTGCCCTACATAATCAAGCCAGGTCGAATCCCATTTTAGGATTTGAACAACATCTCCTTTTCCGTAAACTGTAGAAGTTGCTGAATTATTGTTTATTATATCTGCCGGAGTAAACGTATCATGTGCAGCATAAATGCTCCAGTAAATATAAAAATACACTTCGCTGGTCCAAGGGCTGGGGTTGTATATGTCCCAAGAATAATTTAGCTGGGTATCGTTTTGCGGAGTCAAATATGTATTGTTAAGTTTATAAACATACCAAACATCGTTGTATTTCTTTCATCCGGACGAAAGACATTGTGATACAAAATTAGCGCTTTCGTCAATCGTGTAGCTCAGGTTGGGATAGGTGTTTAGATAATTGTCATAATTTGCCAGTGCGTATCTTATTGCCTCTGATTTATAATATGTCGAGGCAGATACTTCAAACAGCCATTCATCATTATGTGTCCCGTTATATGTGTATTGAAAGACATTTGCTCCTTCACTGCAGCTTGCATTTTGAACGGTCATGCCACTAATGCAATTGCTTGCATTTGTAAGTACCTTGCATGTATAGTCGGTTTTCCCATGTATAGTCGGTTTTCCTTTGTATTGAAAAACGCTGTGTGACAGAACCTGTATATGTTGAAATATAGATGTTCAACCCGTTGACACCTGTAGAGCTGGCTACTGTGAGTGCTTTGGTATTATCAATTGCAGAAACTGTTTTATAAAAACCATTGCTTTCGTCGTATATGGCTTTCCATTTCTGGCTTGTACTGCCAGTGTATTTTTTTTGTATAACATTTGTTCCGTCTGCAGAGCTGCCGTTGTAAAGATCAAGATATTGCCCACTTCTGACATTTTTTATAT
>ONFW01000205.1 GCA_900317215.1 uncultured Eubacteriales bacterium
GAAAGCAAGGCTGATGAAAGCAAGCCTGACGAGAGCACGCCTGATGAAAGCACTGAAGAAAACAGCACAGAAGAGAGCGCTGAGGGCGGCGAAGAGGAAAGCACTGAGGATTCAGATGTAAATACAGCAGATTTTACCGCTGAGGACATAGTAGGTAACTGGGAGTTCAATGTCGGAGACTCATATTCGGGACTTATCCTTGGTGAGGACGGCTCTGCTGTGGCAAGATACATAAACGGCTTCTCACTTGGCGGAACATGGGAACTCAATGACGGTGTGATCGCAGTCAAGATCGCAGGCGGCGTTCAGAATTTTACATTTGCTGACGGAAAGCTTGTTGATAATAACGGCCTTGAGATGCTTCGTGTAGAGTCTCTCGGTGTTGAAGACAAAACAGATGAGATCGTTGCTCAGGCTGCTGTAACCGGTTCATGGGTCTGCGAGACCGAGAACGGCGTTGTTACCGTAAAGCTTGAAGAGGGCGGAACCGGCACATATTCTGTTGGCGATACGACCTTTACAGCAACATGGGAGGTTGAAAACGGAGGTCTTGACCTTCATGTTGAGGGCGGATTACAGAGGCTTGTAGTAGGCATTTCTTCGGACACAAATATTGTATTTGTTGATTCGGAAACCGGACTGCCCTTTAATCAGGTACAGTAATCACTTATTATCCCATAGTATACAATACAGCCGCGGCGCCTGTTGCTTTTCAGGTGCCGCGGCTGTTTCTGTGTTTTAAGGTATCATTTGCTTATGCGGGATATGAAAAGTCTGACCAATCACCTGCGGAATACTTGTATTTTGTCTTTTCATAGCCCTTTTCCGGTCTTGGTTCAACTGAGGTGTCAATTTTGAATATCTTGCCTGAGCAATTTGAGTAGCTGTAGGGAAGGTCGATAGTCTGATATGCAAGCGCACCCTTCATTACCTCAGAATCCGGTACGCCCGTGTTGAAGATAATGTTGCCTGCATCGAGAGGCGCTGCTATCCTGTAAATGTCAGTTCCCTCTATTCTTTCCATTTCAAAGCCGGGCCAATCAGCCATGTATATTTCCTTGGTTATCACGTTTGTGCAGGGGACATTGCCGCCCGGCCACCAGTATGCCCATACAGTGTCCCACTTTGTCTCACTGTTGTCATAGAAGACATAATACTTGATCTCCTCGGGTCTGGGGTCGTCCTCGGGTGAAATGCTTGAAGCATCGGGCGTGCTTTCGATCATATTCGCAATAGCAGGATCGATCGACTTGTCCTGATAATCCACAGGTACACCGCACTCAAGTGCTGCGACCTTCTGCATGAACGCTGCCTCAAGAAATTCTGGATAGATGCTTCTCCAATAGGGGATATTATGTGTGCCCTGCTCATACTTGTCGTAAACGAGCTTTTCCTTCGTGTAGCCTGCTTCGATAAGTGAGTTGTATGTTGCTGAAGCAACGTCTCCGTTGTCGCCGCTGTATCTGCCTGCGTAGAAATAAAGGAAGGGCTGATCCTCATTTTTGACCTTTTCGCTGATATAGCTTTTCCAGACATCCTCTGAATACAACTGGAACGATGCGGAGAGGACGCCTGCTGTACCGAATTTGTCGGGATGCTCCATGGCTATATAGAAGGAGGCAAGACCGCCGAAGGAGCTGCCTGAGATAGAGTTGTGTATTGCATCGGTATATACATTATAGTTTTGCTCCACATAGGGGATAACGGTATCTGAGATGAAATCGCCGAAGGCTCCGCATCTTTTTTCAGACGTCAACTGAAAACGTGAATCTATCTCGCCGAAATCTGGCACCAGCATATCGGCGCGGTGCTCATTTGTTTCAATTGCAACGAGTATCGACTTAAAGTCTGTTACAGACATCATGCTGTCGACCGCCTCAGCTACATTCCAGCACTGAACGTCATGAGCTATCTCAACAGACAGAACTGTCTGTCCGTCGAGGACGTATACGGTAGAATACTTCTCGGGAGATGAGGCATCGTAATTATCGGGCTTCCAGATATATGTTACTACATCATATCCGTCAAACTGAAAGATCTTTGTATCGTATTTGGGGCTGTATTCCGGCTCCTTGTCCTGAGAGCAGGGGAGAAGCTCATCGTTCCAGAGACACCAACCTCCTACACACTTGTTAAAGGCTACATCTCTTGATACCGTGTCTCCGTAGGTAAGATGCACCATATTGTACTTGTCGGTGTCCGCCTTGCAGGTGAAGTAAAAGCAATTGCTGTCCTCGCCGGTCTTTGTCATCGTAATATCCTCAGAGGCAGATGTCATCGTGTTAAAGAAGGTTGCCTTTATTTCTTCATTCTTTTCCTGATCTCTGATATAAAGAGTATGAATTCCTGATTCAGTATCCGGTTTCTCAGAAGTTTCGCTGCCTTCATCTGAAGCCTTTTCGCTGTTCTCTCCGTTTCTGCTTTCTTCGGAAGTTCCGCTGCCTGTGTCACTCAGAACGCTCTGTCCGCTTTCCTTGCTGTTTTCTGAGCTGCCGCCTTTTCCGCAGCCTGTCATCAATGACAGACAAACTGCTGCTGAAAGGAGTGCTGCCAAGATACGTTTTGTTTTCATAGTGATCCTCCTCATCTGATCGTCATGAATTTCAGTATACCTTCCTGCATGGCTTGTGTTCTTGTTTGATATTATTATACTTTGAGTCATTCTGATATTCAAACAATAATATAAAGAAAAAATCAATCGCTGTTTTACTGTATTAACTCTCCGTTTAAATAAGAGCAGATATTTTCAGAAGATAATGTGCTTGCTCAGAAACATGAGATTGACCGAACAGCCGAATTTTTTATTATTCATAGCATTGGGCGGTTGATCGTTATTTCTTTTTTAAAATATGAACAGATTGTAAATCTATAGCTCGGGAATTGCTTTATTAATAGTTTTATGTTATTATTATAAATGAGCATAATAATTGTATGAAATGACATTTTTATGCATTGTGTGCTATAGGGAGCTATAGAAATAAAAGGTTTTTGATCCCGTTCAGCTTTCGTATGACATGAAGAACTGATTTTTTCGTCCGCTGTCATTCTTGTGAACAGCAGTTCTTAAAGGTCTATGATTTCAGAGGATCAATTCATCATCAACGGGAGGGTGTTATTTATGACAAGGGTAAAAGGTTCATTCGGAAGGCTGCTTTCATTACTGACTGCCTTTATGGTCCTGCTTTCCTGCATTCCGGTAACTGCTGTCAATGCACGAGAAAATGACAGCAGTGACCCTCAGGAGACAAATATCAGGGAGTTTTTCGTTGATTTTCTTGAGGGTGCAGAGGAGCGTGACGGTCAGTATATATGGACTGCGACCACCGTTCAGCCGGGGCATAAATTCATCTATTATATCCATTTTGCTCTTTCCGGAAAGGATTATTTCACCCCGGGAGAGATCAGGATAACCGTTCCCAAGCGTCTTCTTCTCGACCGGCGTGGAGAGTATTCCGATGAGC
>ONFW01000166.1 GCA_900317215.1 uncultured Eubacteriales bacterium
CAATTCTTTCTACATATCCCGTCAAACATCACAGCTTGCATACAGGTCAAGATCCCACGCAGGAATATGCGGATGCTGACGCATATATAGCCTGTACCCGGGTACTATTGAGTTTATCAGCAGGGGTAGGCTGAAAATATCCATACTGCGGTGATACAGAGCAATATCCAGCTTTGGCTTGTCACGAGCAAGAGTTTGTCTTGCGCCGCTTATGGCTCTCTCCTCTGCGCCCTCTACGTCCGCTTTTATATAAGTCACCCTTCTTCTCTTGTAGAGGGTATCGATGCAGGTGACGCTTAGAGACTGAGCTCCTCTTTCGGCTATTGAAGATCCTCTGCCGAGAGACGCCTCAAACAAAAGCTCCGTGTCACTGTCCCAGATACCCATATTAAAAAGCTGAGTCTCAGGCATTTCCCCTGCATATTGCCTTAGCCTTGCGTATGTCCTTCTGTCCGGCTCAAGAGCAGTGATATGCGAGTATTTTCCGTTTGTATGCGACAAAAAAGCCGCGATTGTGTCTCCTCTGTATGCGCCCAGGTCAAGATAGCTCTCATTCTCTCCAAGGCGGAGAATATTTCTGAAAGCCTCCTCCTTTTCTGTAAAGCACCCCGTCAGCTTGTCCAGCTCCCCCGTCAGCCTGAACTCTATCACCGACCGGAACACCTTTTTTGACTGCTCGTCTGCAAGAAGGGAATACACCTTGTTAATCTCCCCGATATGCTTTTGGCAAAAGGAACGGTCAAATATCTCATTTCCGTATACCGGTACATCGGCACAAAGCACCGTATGTATACGGGCAAGCCTGAGGATATGCTCAATAACCTCCGTTCTCTGTGTTCCGAAAGCAATTATTATCACGGGATCATCATATTCCTTTATATGCTGAGATAACTTCTTTACTTCAAATCCCCTGAAGCTCTGTCCCCTGACAAAATCATCACTTGCCGTTACACCCTTAACTTTTATTCCACGCCTGTTCATCTCATCAATGATCTTGTCGGCGCCATTGCCCATGCCGTAAATAATTATCGGTCTCTTTTCAAGGGAAAGCCTGTCCCATATATCAAGCTCTGTATCAAGCATAGTTTCCTCCACGTATATAAATTACGGCACATTCGCCCTTTCGGAAGAATGTGCCGTTATTGTTTGTATCAGTATTCAGCTATTATTCGCCGTCATCATCCTTTTTCTTTTTCTTGCCAAGAACGATGAGAAGTACAACTGCTATAAGCGATACGCCTACTACTACACCGACAATAATATACTTTGCTATCTGATCCCCTGTTACTACCTCCGGCTGTGAAGGCTCGGGATAAGATGACTCGGGCTTTGAAGGCTCAGGCTCTGAGGGTTTAGAGCTCTCCTCAGGGGTATTGAGCACCTCAGTCTCAACGGGAGCTCCGGTGTCGGGAACATAAATATCGTCTATCCTTTTGATCGTTCCGGCACGGTTCACGTTTATCTCACGGGGTGTACTGTCAAGAACAAAGCCCTTCGGAGCCTTTGTTTCGGTGAGACGGTAGGTTCCCAGAGGAAGGTTTTCGAGAACGATCTGACCGTTCCTGTCTGTGCTGAGGTCATCGGCTACTGTATCCCAGTAGAAGGTGCCTGCGCCGTCTGTAAGGAAGGTGATGTCTGTGCTTTCCTGAGCAAGCTCATCTAATACATAAGTCTTGACCTCAAATATAAACTCAGCACCCTTGAGGGGAGCCTTTTTAGGGTCGATCTTATTAATGATGATCGCACCCTTTTCTTCTTTCTTTCTGTTATCCTTGAATTTTGCATTTATCTCGACAGATCTGAGCTCTGCACCCTCGTTGTTATAATAGGGAAGAACCACGAGCATCGGGCTTATCTCAATAATATCCTCACCGTCAAGCTGATAAATAAGATAAAGAATATTACTGCAGTCAAGGCCCGTATAACCGGCCATGCCCTCTGCATCAATAATGCTTACCTTAAGAATGTCACTCTCCTTGGCATATCCGGCAAGCTTTTCGGCAGCAGCCTGAGCCGCCGATGCCTCTGTGAGATCGGTAAGATCCGCATCACAGCCGCTGAAGCTGTCGTTGAGCACATAAGTGCCGCGAGAATATGTTCCCACCTGACAAAGAGCAAGCGATGTATTCTCTGCAAAGCCTGCCACCTTAACAGAGATCGAGCCTCCCTCAGATGTTTTAGCAGGCACGGCATTGACATTCACCACAACGCTGAGGCAGATGAAGCACAGCGCCGCTATCAAAGCAATAAATCTGCCTGATGACCTTTTTTTCATAATTAATCAATCCTCCAAATCAGACGGTCCTTGACCGGAATTAGCTTTATCATCACAGTCCTCTTTTTCAGAGGGCTGTTTCTTGCTCTTTTTGCGTTTTTTGATAGACGGGAATACAAGTATCATAATTGCACCTACAAGGACGAGTATTATAACGCCCGTTGCGATGTACCATACAATGGTCCTTACCGGAAGCACCTGCTGTACTGACGCCGTGTATAACGAGGGGCTCGAGCCAGTATTATCATGCGTGATATGCGAGCTCTGAGTCTGGGTGCTGTCCTGCTGACCAGACTGCTCCTGCACCGGCTCAGACTTTTGCTGATCGGGTGCTCTTACACCTCTGACAAGCAGCCTGTGATCGTTTATTCCGTAGGGAGTACAGGTAACAAGAGTAACGTAATCCTTGTCCTTTTCTATTTCAATATGCTTGTTGTCATTCGGCAGAACAACAACTATATTATCAACACGATATCTCAGCACCCTGTCAAGAACATGAATGTAGAATATGTCGCCTTCGGTTATTGTATCAAGGTCAGTAAAGAGCTTTGAACCGGGCAAGCCCGTATGACCGGCAAGCACGGCATGCGTGCTGGGTCCGCCAACAGGAAGGGAGCTGCCCTCCATGTGACCTATGCCCTTTTGAAGAACGCTGTCTGACAGTCCGTGAAATATCGGGTAATATGCACCAAGCTTTGGAATGTCTATATATCCGAGCGCATCGGATACCGAAAGAATTTCCTCATAGCTGAACGAGGAAATTTTCTTCTGCTGATTTCCAGCAAGCGCAGCATTGTATTCATCAGCTCTTGCAGCAAGCTCCTTTATCTCCTTATCGTCAAGCTTCTGGATCGCCTCGTCATATTTTCTTATCGTTTTATACGCCGCATGCTCTGTTATCCAGTTGGATACAATCGGATACATGAAAAAGCACACGCCTGTCATTAATATGATAAATATTCCGACAAGGGGCAGCCTGCGCATCAGTTTATTCTTTTTCTTCGCCATTATTATCCTCCGACTGCTGCTTCCTGCTTTCAGGGGCTTGTGCTGCTCGTCTGAATATTAAACTCAGCCAGACACACGCTGCAGCAAAAAGCACTACAGCCGCAACTATTATCAGTACGATGATAATCAGGCTGTCATTGATTTTTTTCTGAAGGCTTTCATCGACCCTTGCTCTCTCCTCGGAAAGAACAATATCGCTTGTCAATGATCCTTCTGCCTCAGAGGCATCATAAGCAGCCGCTGTCCTTGTACCCCTGACAAGCAGTCTTTTATCATTGATTCCATAAGGAGTACAGGTGACAAGTGTAACATGATCCCCCTTATCCGCTACCACAAGCTGCAGCGTATCGTTGGGGTGAACAGCGCTTATGCTGTCTATCTTATAGGCAAGAACATCTCCTAAAACATGGATATAGAATATATCGCCTGTTTCGCAATCATCAAGCTTAGTGAACATCTCAGCATCGGGCATACCGGTATGTCCTGAGATGACCGCATGAGTGCTTTCTCCGCCAACGGGGAGCGAGGTATGCTCAACCCATCCGCAGCCCTTGTTCAAAACCTCAGTATCTGTGCCGTAAAAAACGGGGATATATATCCCGATCGTTGGAATGTCAACATAGCACATGACCTCGTTCTTATCAGCAAGAGCATGAGAAAGGTCATCATCTATAATACCCTCTGCAAGTCTGCGGTTGTATTCCATGGCTTTTTCAAGTCTTTCCTCCCTGTCATCGCTCTGCATATCAGCGACCGAGCTTTCATAGCTTCTTATCGTATTATGCGAGGAGCTTGTTGAGTACAGACCTCCTATAATCGGGTAGAGCACCGCTCCTACACCAAAGAAGAATACTATACCGATCAACACAAGCATGAGAAGATGCTTTTTTTTGGATATCCTCAAAATGAACTATCCTTTCGGGGCTTTCCGAAGGGTTTGAGATGATCAAGCCCTTCGGAAAGCCTGCTCCCCTTGAGGGAGCAAGCTTTTATGGTTTAAGCTCAGATACTTAATCTTCTGCCTTTCTTCTCTTCATGTATACAACAAGGAGTACGCAGGCAAGAATTATAAGTGCCGCACCGCTTATCATAAAGACGTAATCGCCGATGCCGCCTGTGCCGGGAAGTGTCTGCTTCGGGGGATCCTCAACAGTGATAACACCGTTATCTGTGCCTGTCTTTGTGAACATGCCGTAATACTTTGCAGGACCTGCCTTCTTGTTAGCCTTTATTGTAAAGGATACATCGTCAGCAGTGTTGTAGCCTGCAGGAGCTGATTTCTCGTGGAGTGTGTATGTACCGTCACCGAGACCGCTGAATACGAAGGTGCTCATGTAGTCATCGTCCTCCTCGTTTGCAGAACCGAGAGTAGCGACTACCTGATTCTCGCTGTCAAGAAGCTCGAATATTGCACCCTTGAGTGCTTCCTGGTTGGGGTTGACCTTATTAACGGTAACAACTGAGCAGAAGATGAATGCATCGTCAGGAATAACCTTCGGATTATCCTCATCAACTGTGGGAGTTCCGTCATCGGGATGCTCCTCAGGAGGATTATCGGGATTTTCGGGATCGGGTGTGGGCGGGTTCTCCTTGTAGGTCACACTGCCCTTACCTGTGAAGTAATTGTTGCTGTATGAAAGGGTTGCGCCGTTGTCGTTGGAATCGTCGTCAACATCGGGATCTGTGACTGTTGCGCTGAATACAACATCAACCGTCTTGCCGCCGTTTGCAAGAACATAATCGTCCTCAAAAACTACCTGGAAGCCTGTGCCGTCAGCGATAACAGAATCAACAAACTTGCCTTCCTTGTCAAGTCCCTTGCCTGTAGCCTCAAAGTCAGCAAGCTTCTTGCTCTTTGTAACGGCAAAGCCCTCTGTTACAGCCGTTCCGCCAACCTTAACGGCTATAGAATCCATATCTATAACGATAGAATCCTCAGGAATATCTGTAATGGTAAAGTCATCTGTAAGAGCAGTTACGTCCTTGTCGTATTTAGGCATAATGGTTGAAAGTGTATATTCAACAACGCCGCCCTGCTCGGATATGCCTGTACCGCCTTCATTGCCCTGTGAATCTGTGCCGATAAGATCATCAGTTGAATGATCGTTTGTGATCTTTGTGATCTTCTTGATAAAGGGGATATCGGAATTCTTTACAACTACATCTGGAATAGCCTGATCGGGAAGGATGCTGAGGAGCACAGGCTGTGTCTTTGCTACGGAATCACCGATAACAAGATAGTAGCCAGCCTCGGATACATCAAAGGTTACAGGTGTGCCTGCATCTACTGCAGCAGCGTTAACCTTATCCTGTGCAGTCGCTCCGTCTCTTGCAGCAGTCTCAAGAAGAGTAGCGATCGCCTCGATCTTTGAACCATGATCCAGCATTGTATCGAGCTTGTCACCTGCTGCAATGCCTGCTGTCTCAACAGCGTTCTTTGATACAACAAAGCCGCTTGTTGTGCTGAGCACGCCCTTAAAATCATCCATTATCTCGTAGGTAACTGCTCCTGTGTTTGCGTTCTTTGTTGCCTCAGCCACCTTAAAGAGCTTGAATGTTCCCTGCTCCGCTTTGACAACGATCTTCTTGTCGTTGCCGAGACTTGTTCCTGCCGCATTGACCGGTGCTGACATTGCGCCCATTGAAAGCAGCATTGCCATTGTAAGAACTGCAACGCCTGCTCTCCTGATAGACTTTTTCTTCATTTTTTTTACCTCCAAAAACAGTTTATTTGTCGTGCGGGTCGGTTATAATATGGCAGGCGATCCGCACGACTATCGTACTGCCATATAAGTTTATAAAGTCAGCAAATTATCTCCTTAATGCCTCCTTCTCTCATCGGTATAGATTTCTGCAGTCTGCAGCCTTCTCTTATATATCAGTAGTGCAATGACCGCTAAAACTACAGCGGATACACCGATTACTGCGAAGTTGACTATGGGAGACACGCCGGTCTCCGGCATATTGATATAAGTATAGGTATTAGTTACAGTGAGCTCTTTAATATTATCATCTGCTGAAATAATATCGCCGTAGCTTACCGTGAACTTGTTGCTGAACTTGTCGAGAGGTGAAAGCAGATCGGTTCCTGTGCTGTCATACTCTCTCAGTCTGTAATAATAGGTATCTGTTCCGTC
>ONFW01000249.1 GCA_900317215.1 uncultured Eubacteriales bacterium
GAAATCCTCCGAGCTCATTCCCTCGTACATATCCATTACCTCAGACGAGCGAACGGAGCTCACCTCGTCCTTGCTGATGTACACGGATATTTTTGAGCTGTCAGTAACGTCATAATAATATTCGTTTTTCTGCTGATCGTATCCTATTATCGCTCTGAGAAATGGATGAGCCTGGGCAAGTGCTAAAAATGACTGCCTTATGCGTCTCTCGTCAAATTCCGCCCTGACTGTCAGTGCGATTCCGAAGCCCATATTCGGACACATCAGATGCGCCCGTTCGGTAAAGATTTTTTCCATTCATTATTCATCTCCGATATCCTTCATTTTGTAGTATATTTTATCACAAGCTGTTCAATAATTCAACTGCTGAAAGAAAAAGTTTGTATAAAATGCTTTGTAATTCCCTCCACTCGGCGGTGAGAGTGACCGTTGAAAATATGTGACAGTATGATAGAATTATTACGATAATAATTCATTCATTAAGGAGGAAAAAATGAAACCGATTTTTCGACATATCAAAAAACTAACTGTGGTATTTGTTGCCGCCGCCGCAATGCTTGTGCCATATTTTCCTGCCTCTGCCTATAATACTGAGGCAGGGGCTCAGCTTGACCGTATAAAGGATAACGGCATTCCGGTTGTTTATATCAGCATAGACGAGGAAGCGGAGGACTATGGCACGATACGTGAAATGAACGACAGCATAGACCACAGTGTGGAATGCAAGGGGACTGTGAGAATAGATGTTCCTGACGGGTATAAGGGCGACTACAGCGACATCGTGCTTGAGGATACTGAGGAGCTTCCTCTTGAGTATATAAGGGGCAGGGGTAACTTCACATGGCAGGCTGATAAGAAGCCTTATAAGATCAAGCTGGATAAAAAGGCTGAACTTCTTGGCATGGGCAAGAGCAAGCATTGGGCGCTGCTTGCTAACCGCTATGATTGTTCATTCATCAGGAACAGGATAGTAAGCTATATCGGTGAACGAATGGGCTTTGAATTCACCCCTAAGATGCTTCCTGTCGATGTTGTAATGAACGGCAAATATCTTGGCAGCTACTACCTTTCCGAAACTGTGCGGATAGCCTCCTCAAGACTGGATATAGACGAGCTTGAGCCTGAGGACGGGCAGGAGCCCGAGATAACGGGCGGATATCTTTTGGCGCTTAGACCTTTTTTCTTCGGCAGGGAGTTTCCGTTGGAAAACGTCTATCTTACAAAAAATGGAGTAAACATCTGGTTTGAGGATCCCGAATTTTTCAATTTTGACGGAAACAAAACAGGAACACCTGAGCAAATGAATTATATCGAGAGCTATATCGACAAAACCGAGAGCGCAATAATGTCAAGGAACTTCAGAGCGGAGGACGGAACGCCTTATTCAGATCTTATGGATATCAGGTCTGCGGTGGATTTCTGGTGGGTACAGGAGTTTGTTGAAAATGACGACGCCATGATCTCGGCAAGCAACTACCTATATAAGAAGCGCAGCGATAAGCTTTTCTGGGGTCCCCTGTGGGATTTCGATTTTTCTATGGGACTGTCCGAATCCGAGCCTGAGGGCTTCTATCATGCCGATATGCCGTGGCTGGACAGACTAAGAGCTTACGAGCCGGAATACAAGAAGCTGCTCCGTGAGCGCTGGAATGTTCTGGACGAAATTCTCGGAGAGATACTTGCTGAGGGCGGCGTGCTTGACAGGTATGTTGATGAGGTAAGAAACTCTGCTCTTGACGACGAGGTCATCTGGGATTCCGCACCTATCTTTTTCAGGGAGAGAGAGCCATTTGAGAAAGAGGTCGCTAATGTGAGGGACTGGCTCACAGCAAGGAGAAAATGGGTAAACGAAAATATTGACAAAGAGCTGTATGATGTTTATGCCACCCTCTATTTCAAGGTCGGGGACGAGATCGTACACGTTGAAAGGGTCGCCAAGGGCGCTAATCTTGAGAAGACTCCCGAGCTGCCTGATGACGCTGAAAAGGATTATTTCGTCTGGGTAGACACGGATTTTAAGTTTTATTCAAGTATGGATACCATATTCAAAGATGCTGTTATCGTTCCGCATTATAGGGGAGCATATCATCCGCCTGAGGAATTTGAGCTGCCTGAGAATTTTGATCCATCTGAGTATATAGAGGAGCCGGAAATATCGGAGCAGTCAGAGGTATCGGAGCAGTCAGAGGTATCGGAGCAGTCAGAGGTATCGGAGCAGTCAGAGGTATCGGAGCAGTCGGAGGTATCGGAGCAGTCAGAGGTATCAGAGCAGTCAGATGTATCAGAGCAGTCAGATGTATCGGAGCAGTCAGAGGTATCGGAGCAGTCAGTGATATCGGAGCAGTCCGTTGATTCAGCGATAGAGAGTGATATCATCTCCGACACGGAAAGCAGGGAGGAGACGCCCGTTCCCACAGATTACTCACCTGATACCGGAAACAGCTCCGCTGTTCCCGGGCTGATATTTACAACAGCCGTTTCCTTTATAATTGCCGTGCTGTCAAAAAAGCGTAAAAAATGCTGATACAGATGCTTTGGATCGTATCAGATGATCTCTGTGTATAAATGATGATACGGTATGAGCTGCGGTTATTTCTACGATGCGTAGGTAGCTTTATTATAGCCTCTGTGATATCCTTATATCAAAGGAGGCGAAAGCAATGAATAAATATGTAACAGGGTCAGTGATACGCAGACTTCGTGAGAATAAAAGAATGACTCAGGAGGAGCTTGCAAAAAAGCTTTTTGTCAGCGGAAAAGCTGTGAGCAAATGGGAGACGGGACAGGGCTTTCCGGATATCAGTCTAATTGAGCCGCTGGCAAAGGCTCTTGATATTTCGGTCATTGAGCTTATTTCTGGTGAGCAGATAATCAATTCCAACCGCTGTGCAAATATGTTTAAAAGCTGTTTTTATGTTTGTCCGGTATGCGGCAATGTGATAAGCTCCTCCGGTGAGGCTCTGGTGAGCTGCTGCGGTATAACTCTGCCGCCGCTCGAGGCGGATATGACAGAGCCGGAACATGAGATAAGGCTTGAAATGGTTGAGGATGAATATTATGTTACTATAGATCATCCTATGACCAAGGAACACTATATTTCATTTCTTGCAGCAATATCGGATAATGGCATACAGCTTGTCAGGCTTTATCCTATGGAAAATGCAGAAGCTCGCTTCAAGAGGAGCAGGGTGAGGTATATACTTGCATACTGCAATCATCACGGTCTGTTCAGTTTATGCTTAAAGGAGCGTTCAAAAAGCTGTATGACCTGACGGCTGCATTTCCGGCGTCAAACAATCAATAATTAAACGGACAGATCTTCAGAAGACTTTTCTGCAGACTGTCCGTTTTTTATCGGGTCCGCCGGATATCGCTCATATTATCTGATTTTCGGGAATAAGTATGACTGTCCGGTCAATCCCGGAACAACAGAAGAGGAGAGATATAATATGACAAAGGGAATAGATGTGTCTTACGCAAACGGATATATTGACTGGGAAGCGGCTAAAAAGGAGATCGACTTTGCCGTGATAAGAAGCTCCTTCGGCTCTGAAATGCCCTCGCAGACTGATACACGTTTCAGGCACAATGCAGAGGGCTGCATCAGAAACGGCATTCCGTTCGGCACATATCATTTTGCGTATTTTGTAGACGAGCAGACTGCCCGTGATGAGGCGGATTTTGCTGTTAAGCTTGCAAACGAATATAAGCCTCATGTAAGCTTTATTGCTCTTGATGTTGAGGACGACAGCGTCAGATACGCAAGGGAAGCGGGATATGACCCTGATTACACCGCCTGTGCCATTGCCTTTCTTGAAAGAGTGTATTCGTGCGGATATACTCCGGTGCTTTATACTAATAAATGGTGGCTTGAGAACATATATGATTATTCCCGTCTTAGCAAGTACAGTCTGTGGTTTGCGGCGCCTGATGCTATTGAGCCGGGGTATAGCTGTGTGATGTGGCAGTATTCGTGGAAGGGCAGGCTGTCCTGCTGTGACTGCGATACGGATATGGATAGATGCTATGATGCCGGGCTGTTCCGCAATGACGGAGGGCAGAGCGTAAGCTATGACGTAAGGGTGACTTCGGAAAACGGGGTGAATATAAGAAGTGTTGCATCGCTCTCGGGAGAGATACTCGGAGCGGTTCCCTTTGGCATGATAATACACATAAGCTCACGGAGGAGCAACAATGGATATACCTGGGGGCTGACGGAATATAACGGTATAAAGGGCTGGATAGCTCTCGATTTTACAGAGAGGATCAATGCGAAAAGCATTGATGAGCTTGCTCATGAGGTGATAGAGGGTCTGTGGGGCTCGGGAGATGAACGCAAGCGGCTGCTTGAGCAGGCAGGCTATGATTATCAGGCTGTACAGAACAGAGTCAACGAGCTGATGTCAGCATAACCCCTGAGGAGCGCCTGTTCTCCTGTGTTCAGATGTAGTTGACTTTATAAGCGATCCAACGCCTCGCAGACCATAAGGGTAGTCGAGGCGTTGGGTTTTCTCAGTTGTTTTTGTTTGAGCGATTGTTAAAAGAAGCTATTATATCAGGCACTGCGCCGCTGTTGTGTTTTAACACAACAGGCTATATTTACGATGTCATGGCGCGGCTTTGAAGTGAAACACGCTTATGAAGTGAGCGAGCGAGGGCGTGAATCGAGA
>ONFW01000199.1 GCA_900317215.1 uncultured Eubacteriales bacterium
AGATCGGGCTTGCCGCACCGGAAGAAGATATCATTGGGGGTGAGTATGCAGGAGATATGTACCGGCCTGAGGGATATCCCGGGAATATCGGGTCGGGTCTTGCACTTAAAATGGATATCACCGGAAACAGCGCAGCCGACTATGCTGTACTGATACAACTTCGTCGTTCAAGTCTTGAGGATATCCTGCCGCAGCTCAAGGCGCCCGTTGATGTCGACAGGCTCTCACGGGTAAATGTTATAAGCGGATATCTCCCTTTTGCGGATAACACCTATTTTGCTTATCTCACTGCGGAGCAGATATTCTCCCTTGCGGAAAACGGCGCCCGTCTCTCGTATGTCGGCTCCGGAGAGGGGGATATCCGTAATATGGGCTTTGATACCCCCGAGAGGATAACCAACTATGTCGAGCTGAACGGAGACGAATATATCCTCCGTGACGGGGTGATAACGTCCACTAACGCCCTGACTCATCAGGGCTTGACCGGGCAGACCGCACAGAGTGAAGGACAGGAAAGCCTTGCCGAAACATGACGCTGCTATAATAAGGGCTTGTGATTTCTGATGCAGTCCGCACCTTTTTGGTGCGGCTGTTTCATTTTGGAGCCTGCAAATAGCGAAAAGAATATCAAAAAGCCTGATGAATATAGACAATGCCCTGAAAATCTGATATAGTATTAGCAGAATGAATAATAAATGTTTTAGGGCTGATAATAATGGATAGTTTCAGAGATAATATATCAAAAGCCTGTCATCCTTTCGGAATGATACTCAGGACATCACTCTGTATTCTGCTTGCCGTTATTGTTTCTGCGGCCGGTGCCTTGCAGGGCGGAATCGGGCTGACTGCTTATGCTGAGCCTGCTTATTCCCAGGAGACGGATACGTCTGTGTATTACCCCTTCGGAGCGGATACGGGCTATTCCGCTGTACTGTATAATAACACGAACGGTATGCCGACTCCCGAGGCAAATGCGGTCGTTCAGACAGAGGACGGTTTTATCTGGGTGGGCAGCTACAGCGGACTGTCCCGCTATGACGGTAATTCGTTTGAAAAAAAAAAATATGTTCCGGAGATATCAGGGGTCAGAAGTCTTTTTGTTGACAGCAAACAGAGGCTCTGGATAGGTTCTACAGATAACGGGATAGCCTGTCTTAGTAACGGAGAGCACAGGTATTGGGGCAGTGATGAAGGAATGGAATCGGGAACAGTTTACTGCATTGTTGAGGCTTCCGACGGAACGATATATTCTGCGACAAGAAACGGTGTTTTCCTTATAGATAACGAGCTTAATCTCAGGCATATTGATGACGAACGCATAAGAGACAAATACATTATAAATTTAGAGCGGGGCGAAAACGGTATTGTTTATTGCCTTGATAGTGAAAACACTGTTTTTGTGCTGAAGGACGGCAGGCTTCTTGGCAGTTTTGATTGTGTTGATGACAGCAGGGGTGTTCTTAACTGTATCCTTCAGGATCCTCAGGACCCGGACATGATATACATCGGAACGAGATATTCGCATCTTATTCATATGGATATCAGGAAGGGTGTTGACAATTATGATATTGTTACCCTTGGGAATCTTACGATGATAAATGATATTGAATGTATTAACGGCAAAATATGGATCTGCGCTTCAAACGGTATAGGTGTTCTTGAAAACAAAACCGTCAGTATGCTTGATAATATCCCGATGAATGATTCCATAGTCGACGTTATGCAGGATACCTACGGCAACTACTGGTTTGCCTCCTCACGTCAGGGGATAATGAAGGTGGTTCCGAATCAATTCATGGATATATTCAAAAGATTCAGTTTATTAGAAACTGTTGTTAACAGCACCTGTGTTTATGATAACAAGGTTTTTGTCGGAACGGATCAGGGACTTACAGTGCTTGATAAAAACGGTGTGGTTTTCTCTGTTCCGCTGGACGAGGTCACCGTTGAAGAGACCTACGAAAGCGGGATAGATCT
Organism: uncultured Eubacteriales bacterium; assembly: GCA_900317215.1. Classification (GTDB taxonomy): domain Bacteria; phylum Bacillota; class Clostridia; order Oscillospirales; family Acutalibacteraceae; genus UBA1213. The sequence continues at coordinate 1,978 of ONFW01000199.1, forward strand.
TATTGAATTGATCGGTCAGAGCAGGGTTCGCTCAATTATTTCTGACAGCCGCGGCAGACTCTGGATATCCACATGGCTTAACCTCGGACTCATATGCTACCAAAACGGAAAGGCAAGGCTGTATAACACTATGAGCGGTATTCCGAGCGATTATTTTCGCGCTGTGTGCGAAAGAGAGGACGGAACTATAGCTGCTGCCATGGCGGGAGGAGTTCTTGTTATAAAAAATGACGGCAGCACGGAGGTATACGCGAAGGAACAGGGAATAAGAAACACCGAGATCCTCACGGTTTGTCAGGGGGAGAACGGAGATATTCTTGCAGGCTCAAACGGCGACGGTATCTATGTGATAAGCGGAGAAAAGGTCAGAAATATCGGAAAAAACGACGGGCTTTCATCAGATGTTGTAATGCGTATCAAGAAAGACGAAAAAAGCGGCGTATACTGGATCGTAGCAAAGGATTCTCTTGCATACATGACCCCTGATTACAAGGTGAACACTATAAAAGAGTTTCCGTATTCAAACAATTTCGATCTTTACTGGAATGAAAAGGGCGATATATGGGTGCTCAGCAGCGACGGTATTTATGTTGTCAGTGCAGCTGAGATGATAGCAAACGACAAAATATCCTTTGTTCATTACGGCCTGTCCGACGGACTTCCGTGCGTTGCAACGGTAAATTCCTACAGTGCGCTTACTGATGACGGAGAACTGTTTATAGCCGGAGTTACAGGCGTTGCAAGAGTAAACATTGATGAGATCATTGACAATACCGTCAATCTTCGCTCGGCAGTGCCTTTTATTGAAGCGGACGGAGAAATGATCTTTCCTGATGTAAACGGAGAGTTCAGGATATCACAAGGCGTCAGGAAGGTCACGGTCTATCCTTTTGTTTTTAATTATTCACTTACCAATCCCAAGGTGTCCTACAAGCTCGAGGGCTTTGAGGATAATAGTACAGTTGTATTACGCAGCGGTCTTGCTCCTGTGGATTATACAAATCTTTTCGGAGGAGAATACACCTTTGTGCTCTCCGTTCTCGATCCGACTGACGGCAGTGAAAAATCTATTTCTGTCACAATAATCAAGGAAAAGGCGTTTTATGAGCAGGTCTGGTTCTATGTTCTCTGCACCATAGCTCTTGTTCTGCTGATCTTTCTTGGCTATAATATCTTCACACGCTTAAAGATAACAAAGCTTGAAAAAAAGCATAAGGAGGAGGTTGAAAGGGAGCGTCTTAAAACCGAGCTAAGCACGGCAAACCAGATCCAGACGAGCATGATGCCAAGCAGCTTTCCGCCATTCCCCGACAGGACCGAATTTGATCTTTACGCCTCTGTAGATCCTGCAAAGGAGGTGGGCGGTGATTTCTATGATTTCTTCCTCATAGATGATGATCACCTTTGTCTTATCATGGCTGACGTCAGCGGAAAGGGAGTGCCTGCGGCTCTGTTCATGATGATATCAAAGATGATCCTCAATAACTCGGCTATGATGAAGCTTTCGCCTGCAGAGATACTTTCCTGTGCAAACGATAGTATTTGCAGCAACAACAGTAGCGATATGTTTGTTACAGCGTGGGTGGGCATTTTGGAAATATCCACCGGCAGGCTAACGGCCTCAAATGCAGGACACGAATATCCCGTTATCAAGTCTCCCGAGGGTTCCTTTGAGCTTTACAAGGATAAGCACGGTTTTGTGCTGGGCGGCATGAGAGGTGTAGAATACAGTAATTACGAGCTTACTCTCAGCAAGGGCTCCAAGCTGTTTCTTTATACCGACGGTGTTCCTGAGGCGACGGACCACAACAAGCAGATGCTTGGTGTCGAAAAAATGGTGGCTGCGCTCAATTTGGAGCCGGAGGCTGCACCTGATCGTATCATCGAAAATGTTCATAGGACTGTTGACGACTTTGTCAAGGACGCTGAGCAGTTTGACGACCTTACAATGCTCTGTCTTGATTATTACGGCAGATGATAAAAAAACAAGGGACCGTTATCCATTCCGGAATAACAGTCCCTTGTTGTATTGTGACCTGTCTCAGTTATTTCTTATCAGATCGGTGAGCTTTTTTTCAGAGAAAAAGTCATGTATCATTTTGTCAAGCTCGCTCCACATCGGCAGTGTTTCGCAGCCTGCCGCTTTAGGACAGGGCTGTGCGCCCTTTTCGAGACAGGCAACCACAGATAAGCTTCCCTCAGTGACCTCAAGAATTTCACCGACCGAGTATTCTTCGGGCTTTCGCACAAGCCTGTAGCCGCCGCCTTTTCCGCTCAGACCGGTCAGAAGTCCTGCGCCGACAAGCTCCTTGACGATTATTTCAAGGTATTTTTTAGATATCTGTTCTTTTTCTGCAATGTCCTTAAGCGGGATATAGCCCTCGCTGTTTTCCCTTGCAAGATAAAGCATGACCCTTAAAGCATATCGTCCCTTTGTTGATATCATGGATACCACCTCTTTTCTACCTATTATACCATGGGTAAATGGGTAAATCAAGCATTTTATTTTTGATAAACCTATTGACATAGTAGGCAAATAGTATTATAATTTACAAAGCAAACGAAGGGAGCTGACAAAATGGAGATATATGCAGATAATGCCGCAACCACAAAAATGAGTGATGCGGCTATCGCTGTAATGACAGACGCCATGAAAAACTATTACGGCAATCCTTCAAGCCTTTACCTTAAAGGACAAAGAGCTAAGGAAAAGCTGGAGCAGGCACGCCTTGAGATAGCAGACATCATCAATGCCGAGCCGAGAGAGATAATATTTACCTCTGGAGGCAGCGAGGCGGATAACCAGGCACTTCTTACTGCTGCATTACTCGGAGGAAAAAAGGGAAAAAGACATGTGATATCTACTGCATTTGAGCATCACGCAATACTTCATACGCTGAAAAAGCTTGAAAAGAACGGATTTGAGATCACTCTGCTTCCCGTGCATGAAAACGGGATAATCAGGCTTTCAGAGCTTGAGGACGCCATGCGTGAGGATACCTGCCTTGTGACGGTGATGACAGCAAATAACGAGATCGGCACAATACAGCCTGTCAGTGAGATCGGAGCGCTATGTCGGAAAAAGGGGATACTGTTCCATACCGATGCAGTACAGGCGGTCGGACATATCCCGATCGACGTAAAGGCTCAGAGCATAGATATGCTTTCTGCATCGGCACATAAGTTCCACGGTCCCAAGGGCACAGGTTTTCTCTATTGCCGCAGAGGTATAGCACTCTCCAATCTGATAGAGGGCGGCGCTCAGGAAAGAGGAAAACGAGCCGGCACCGAGAATCTTCCCGCAATAATGGGAATGGCAGCTGCACTCAGAGAGTCTGCAGAAGGAATGGAGGCTCATAACGCCCATAAGGCCGCAGTAAGGGATCATCTTATCAGAGGACTCTCACAGATACCACACAGCGCACTCAACGGAGATCCGTCAGAAAGGCTTTCGGGCAATGTGAATTTCAGCTTTGAGGGGATAGAGGGTGAATCACTGCTGATACTTCTTGACCGCAGAGGGATTTGCGCCTCCTCAGGCAGCGCCTGCACCTCCGGATCCCTTGACCCGAGCCATGTCCTGCTCTCTATAGGCAGGATACACGATGTGGCTCACGGTTCGCTGAGACTGACGATAGGGGAGGATATAACCTTAGAGCAGGCTGACTATATCATAAAGAACGTCAAAGAGGTAGTGGAGTATCTGAGGAGCTTTTCTCCGGTATGGAGAGATCTGATGTCGGGCAAAAGAGAGTTTATTCTGAAATAACAGGAGGAAACAACATGGCACTGTACAGCGATAAGGTAATGGATCATTTTATGAACCCGAGAAACGTCGGCATAATCGAAAACGCCGACGGGATAGGCGAGGCAGGAAACGCAAAATGCGGAGATATCATGAAGATGTATCTGAAAATAGATGACGATGTTATCACCGATGTAAAATTTGAGACCTTCGGCTGCGCCAGCGCAATAGCCTCAAGCTCAATGGCAACTGAGCTCATCAAGGGACAGAGGGTGGAGGATGCTATGAAGCTTACCAATAAGGCAGTAGCAGAGGCCCTTGACGGTCTGCCCGAGTATAAGATGCACTGCTCCGTTCTTGCTGAGGAGGCTATAGAGGCTGCCCTCAAGGATTACCAGAGCAAAAAGAATAGCTGATGAAAAAGAATAGCTGATCTACAAAAGCTGCCGCGTTTATAAACGGCAGCTTTTTCTTCTGGGTTACGCCTCATGACTTTCAGCACATAATTGATTTCTATGGAGATCACGTTGCCTTTACAAGAAGAGGACAATGTGGTATAATAAAAACAAATGTTTGAGCTGAGGGGGATAATATGGAACGCACATATATAGCAATAGATCTTAAAAGCTTTTACGCAAGCGTTGAATGTGTTGAGCGAAGACTTGATCCGCTCAGAACAAATCTGGTTGTTGCAGATATGTCGCGCACCGAAAAGACGATCTGTCTTGCGGTATCTCCGTCACTTAAAGCATACGGTATCTCAGGAAGGGCGAGACTTTTTGAGGTGATAGAGGCTGTAAGGGATATAAACAGAGAGAGAAAGTATGCAGCCGTCAAAAAGGGGCTTCTGCAAAGGAACTCAGAGGGAAGGTATCAGTTCTCGTCATCATCCTTCAATGCGGAAAGTCTTGCTTCAGATGCGTCTCTTTCGCTTTCCTATATAACGGCTCCGCCCCGAATGAGGCTTTATGAGGAATACAGCACAAGGGTGTATTCGATCTATCTTAAATATATAGCGCCCGAGGATATCCATGTCTACTCGATAGACGAGGTGTTCATTGATGCAACGGGATATCTTGCTACCTACGGGATGAGCGCTCATGAGCTGGCTATGGCTATGATAAGAGAGGTGCTGTATACAACGGGGATAACGGCAACGGCGGGTATAGGTACAAATCTCTATCTTGCCAAGGTCGCAATGGATATCGTCGCAAAGCATATCACGGCCGATAAGGACGGAGTGAGAGTGGCACAGCTTGATGAAATGAGCTACCGCAGGCTTTTGTGGTGTCACAGACCCCTTACCGATTTCTGGCGCATAGGCAGGGGTTACAGCTCTAAGCTTGCCTCAATGGGCTTTTTTACAATGGGAGATATTGCAAGAGCTTCGCTTTCTACGGCGCAGGAAAGAATTTTATATAAAGCCTTCGGGATCAATGCGGAGCTGCTGATAGACCATGCATGGGGTTGGGAGCCTGTGAAGATATCGGATATAAAGGCATACAGACCGCAGACAAATTCTATCTCCTCGGGGCAGGTGCTCAAGGAGCCCTACAGCTTTGAAAAGGCGTGCATAATAGTTAAGGAGATGAGCGAGCTTATCGCACACGACCTTATACGCAGAAATTCGGTGACAAAGCAGCTTGTGCTTACGGTCAGCTATGACAGAGAGAGTCTTGTACCGGTAAAACAGGGCGGGACACATTATATCACGGCTAAAACTGGAAAGCCCTACGAGGGCGTTGTTATTCCAGACCGTTACGGCAGACCTCATCCGGGACATGCTCACGGAACGGTCAATCTTGAAGTATATACAAATTCAGCCAAAAGGATAGTCACGGCGGCAGCGGAGCTTTATAACGAAATAGTTGATCCTGACCTGCTGATACGAAGGATAAATATTGCGGCCTGCGCTCTTATACCTGAAAAGGATATCCCGTCCGACTCTCCTGAACAGCTCAGCTTTTTTGAGGATATTACCGAGCTTGACAGGAAAAGACATGAGCAAAAGCTCAGCGACGAAAAGGAACGAAGTGTTCTCAGGGCCGTGCTTGGCTTGCAGGATAAATTCGGAAAGAATGCCGTTATAAGGGGACTTGACCTTGTTGACGGAGCAACCAAGATAGAACGCAACGGCCAGGTGGGAGGTCATAAGGCATGAGCAACGAGTGTGAAGCACTAAGGCTTTACGGAGATATTATAGAACTGACAAGACCTTTATCGTCACGAAAGCGAATGTCTTTACATGACAGAGCAGCACAGTTTTCGTCCTTTGCAGCTCTTACAGGGTATGATGACATGGTGAGGGAGCAGGGCAGGCTTACACAGAGCCGTACTGAGCTTACGGACGAGGAGCTTGAGCAGCTTGACCGCAAGCTTGCCTTTATCTGTTCGCTTGTGGAGGAAGGCTATGCTCCCGAGATATGCATCACATACTTTGAACCGGATAAAAGAAAAAGCGGAGGCAGCTATGTCACAGTAACGGGAAGAGTTAAGGAAACAGACGCCGTTTCGGGAAGCATTGTTCTGTACGGGTCTGAGGACACTGCCAGCAGACACGCTCCTGTACTGGTCATTCCCTTCCGCAATATTGCGGATATGACAGGAGGGTGTCTTGAGGGGATTTTTGATTGAAGGCGAGCCTCAGACGGTATTCTGAGACTGCAGCAGTATCATCATATAAAAGCAAAGGAGTGCTGAAAATGAAGGGAAGAGCAATTATCTTTTCTGCAGTATTGATATTATCATTTGCAACGGCCGCGGGCTGCGGCAAAAGGAATAAGGACACGACGGCGGCTGCTTCTCAGAGCCTCTCACCCTTGCTTTCAAGCACAATTAATCCGTTTGTCGAGAAAAAGAGCGCAGAAGAGTATGTGAACAGTGATGAGGGTGCGGAAAATGTTGATGAGTCTTATTATGACAGCACTGAGGACGGGGACACCGACTATTATCATATGGAAAGCTACTATGCTTTACACAATGAGGATGAAACGGAGCTGTCAGAAGGCGATTACTCCTCTCAGCAGGAGGAGGACGGTGCGGTGAGCCGTGATTTTGTGTTTACCGATGAATTCAGCGATTATGCGTTAAGCTCTGAGACTTTACAAGAGGAGAGCGAGGTGTACGGCGAGGATCTGTCTTTCCCTGACGATATCAGCGGCGTTGAGTCGGAGGAGAGCTATGAGGAGGAGCCCGCAGAGAGCGGAGAGGAGGGAGAAGAGGAAGAAAGCCCTTCGCAAAGCTCTGAAGAAGAGCAGTTCTCAGACTGGAATGAGGATAACGGATATTCCATGCAGGAGGACAGCACTGTTGATGCAGACGTGACGGCAGAGAACGAATAAAAAAGCACATTATCAGCTTAGCGTTCTTCTGAATTTTATGGTCTGTTAAAGCACTTTATATAAAAATTATACCAAAATTTGATAAATATATTGAAAAGCTGATAATGTTATGCTATCATGTAAGGGATTTATGGCTTTTTATGGCGTTTATTGCCATAAATGCCATTAAAATTCTATGAAAGGCAGATACTTATGAATAAGAAAAAACTGATAAAAAATCTGATCTTTCTCGGCTGCATTGTTCTGTACACTATATTCTGCTTTGTGCAGACGCCTGTAACACAGGCGGTGACGATGGACGGAGAGACTGCAGTCGGATCTATGTGGTCCCTGCTTCCCCCGATAATAGCTATCGGACTTGCCCTTATCACCAAGGAGGTCTATTCATCACTTTTCTTCGGAATAGTCTCGGGAGCGATCATAGCGGCATGTTCCTTCAACACGGGCTTTGAGGGCGCTATGAACTACATAGTCAAGGACGGTCTTATCAACAATATAGCTGACAGCTATAATGTCGGGATACTTATCTTCCTTGTTGTGCTTGGCGCTATAGTTGTTCTTATGAATAAGGCCGGCGGAAGCCGTGCATACGGAGAATGGGCGGCAAAGCATATCAAAACGAGGGTAGGAGCAAGCCTTTCGACCTTCTTCCTCGGAGCGCTTATTTTTGTGGATGATTATTTCAACTGTCTGACGGTCGGCTCTGTAATGCGTCCCGTTACAGACAAGCATCAGATATCCCGCTCCAAGCTTGCCTATCTGATAGACGCTACAGCAGCTCCGATATGCATTATCGCACCTATTTCCTCATGGGCTGCGGCAGTCAGCGGAACTATCGAGGGTGTAAACGGTATTCAGCTCTTTATCAGCACGATACCCTACAACCTCTATGCGATACTCACTCTTATCATGGTCATCTTCATCGCAGTGAGCAATGTTGATTTCGGACCGATGAGAAAGCATGAGATCAACGCTATCAACGGAGATCTTTTCACAACACGCAACAGCGTATATCCTGAGGACGACAAGCCCTCCACCTCAAAGGGCAAGGTCATTGACCTCATACTTCCGGTCATTGTTCTCATATCATGCTGTGTGCTTGGAATGCTTTATACAGGCGGTATCTTCAGCGGCGAGAACATCATTGACGCCTTTGCAAACTGCGATGCCTCATACGGTCTTTCTGTCGGCTCAATAGGCGCTCTTATCATAGTGATGATCTACTTCATGCTCAGAAGAGTTCTGAAATTCACAGAGTGCATGGAATCCATTGTGTCAGGCTTCAAGCAGATGGTGCCTGCTATCCTTATTCTTATCTTCGCATGGACGCTCAAGTCTATGACCAACACACTCGGCGCAGGCGAATTTGTAAAGGGGATAGTTGAAAACGCTGCAGCCCTTGAAGTGCTCCTCCCGATGATACTCTTCCTTGTTGCGCTCGGACTTTCATTTGCTACCGGTACATCATGGGGTACCTTCGGTATTCTTATCCCGATAGTAACAGGTGTGTTCGGTGAACAGCTTGTCAATGCATCAGAAAACGGCATACCCTCAATGGTCATCATCTGCATCTCTGCGTGTCTTGCAGGCGCTGTGTGCGGAGATCACTGCTCGCCCATATCCGATACCACCATTATGGCTTCCACGGGCGCACAGTGTGACCACGTCAACCATGTGTCTACTCAGCTTCCCTACGCTATGACGGTCGCGGCTGTTTCTGCTCTCGGCTATCTGCTTGCAGGTGTTGTGCAGAATGTCTTTGTTGTTCTCGGGGTTTCCGTTGCGGCAATGATAGGTGTCCTCATTGTTTTAAGGCTTGTTTTCGGCAATGACAATAAGAATGCGCTTTCTCTCAGAAATGAGGCTAAGGCAGGTGCTGCCGTTAAGACCGAAAGCGCTAAAGCAAAGAAAAAATAAAATAATCATGAGCATAACTGCCGCAGTCTTTAACAGGTGTGCGGCAGTTTGTGTTTTTATGGAGAATGTACATCTTTTTGTATATTATGCCTTAATCTTCCTCTTTACTTTTCCGATGAACAGTGGTAGGATAGTATCAAGAACAAATGTTCGCAAAATGGAGGGAGCGGTCATGAAACAGTATTCCGAAAGGGTATATGTAAAGGTGAACACGGATTTTGATTCTACAGGTTATATGATGCCGCGCTCGATAATATGGTCTGACGGGCGTGTTTTCACGATAGACGCCGTGAGGGACTTTCGTCCGGCATCAGCGCTTGAAAAGGGCAGGAGCGGAGACTGCTACACAGTGGTCATAAGGGGAGAGGAAAGGCTTCTCTTTTTTGAAAAGACTTGTGAGCTGTTTGCCTCTCGTGTAGGAAGATGGTTTGTTGAAAAAAGCATCACTGTCAGAAGGTGAAAGGGAAATATTATTTATAAAAAATATTGAGATAATAAATATGTATTATTACCCCAAAAAATGGTTAAATGAATGAAAATATAACGATGAGTAAAAAATGGTTATTATTTCACAAAAAAAACAAATAACTCTTGAATTTTAAATCCGATTGTGGTATAATCTGGGTATTAACAAATATGTTTTTGTATTTGATGAAAAAAATAAGAAAATCATGAACTGTTATAGGCTTTAGTGAATGATTTGTGTCTGTCGGCATGTGAGCTTCCATACGGAATAAGGGAAAGTCACTAAGGCGAAAAACAAAAACGGCGGCTGGATCCGTGAAAAGTCACTTCGCAGAATGATGCCCCTCAGAAGCCGTATGCACATGAGTGCCCGATTATAACGGTCATGAAAGCACAGTAAAATGAAAAGGCTGGTGATGAAGGGAAAGTTTACATTGCAGACAACAAGCGCACCGTAAATTGATCCGGAGATATTCCGGAAATTTATTAAAGACAGGAGAATGAAACATGAAGAAAAGTATCGTAAAAATTCTCACAGCAGCACTTGCAGCAGCAACAGTAGCAAGCATGTCGGTATTACCGGTATTTGCTGCAGACAGCGTTTTCCCGCAGGGTGGATGGGTCTATTCCGATGAGGATCCTACTGCTGACCATACCGATCCCGAGACATACGGAACGGCAAGAAAGACAGCGGGCACGATAACTGTTACCGATCTCAGAGAAGCAGACGGTCTTACCGTCACAGCATATCAGATCGTAAAGGGCGTTTATAAGAACGGCGTGCTTGCCGGCTATACGGTCTGCGACCTTGGCAAGGATCCCGATGACGATACAAAGGGTCTTACAATTAAGGATATCGAGAATCCTACAGCCGATGAGATCACAGCTATCGCAAAGAATATAAACGGCGGCAAGTCCTCTCTTAACGGCATTGTTATGTCTCCCGATGCTCAGGATGAGACTACCTATACGGCAGACGTTGAGGCAGGTCTTTACATCGTACTTGCAAGAGGCGGTGACGCTGTTGTTTACAACCCTGCTATCGTAGCAGTAAATGTTCTCAACTCTCACCTTATCGTTGAGGATAACGAGCCCTTCCTTCAGGAAGGAACCGTCAGCTTCGGCGCAGAATCCTATTTCAATATTCCGGCTAACGCTTACCTCAAATCAAGCGACAGCGGCTTTGACAAGAAGATACTCGGCAGCCATAAGCCCGGCGTCGCAACTCTTGTAGATCCCAATGGCAACAAGGGTGATACAGTTGCATTCGGCGACACTATCGACTTCAAGCTCGACAGCATGACTATCCCTTCATATTCTGATGAATATACTGATGTTGTATTTAAGATCGAGGATAATCTCGCTGCAGAGGCCTTCCTCGGCGTTCTGAACTTCAAGGTCAAGGTTGCCGGCGAAGAAACTGCTGCTTCGATCGACGTCGATGACGATAATGATCCCGATACAGATCCCGTAAAGGTCACTCAGTATACTCTCAAGCTGTATGATGCTGATGGTGAGGAGCTTGATCTTACGGATGATCACTGTTTCGATAATGCAGTTGCATTCTCTGTTGATTTCGACGATGCATTTATCAGAGCAAATGATTCTGCTGCAGTTGAGATCACCTACAGCACTGTATTCCAGAACACAGCAGGCGTAAACTACGCTGAAAACAAGAACAGAGCTACCCTTACATACAGCAATAACCCCAACGATACAGAGGGTGCAAAGACAAAGGACAAGACCACCTATCATTACACCTTTGGTATTGATGCTACTGTTGACGGACAAAATATTGTTGACGGCAAGCTTGAGACCGAGGAGACCTATGAATTCAATAAGGTCTATAAAAATGACGGTCAGTTCAAGGATGGAACCACAACTGAAGGCCTGCCTACACAGGTCAATGAATTTGCTCTTCCAGGCGCTACCTTCACGCTTTATTCCGCAGCTGATTGTGCTGAGGAGAGCGTGATCACTGAGTCTGTTTCCGATGATAACGGTCATATCAAGTTCCTGGGTCTTGACGAGGGTACATACTACGTCAAGGAAACACACGCTCCCAGAGGCTTTGTTCTCAATGACAAGCTCTTCAGGTTTGTAATAGAGGCTGATCTTGACGAGGCTACAGGCGTTCTTTCAAGCTACACTATCACAACCGCATACAAGGGTGAGAACGGTTATGTTGAGGTCGGCTCTGCAACCTATACCAACAAGGCTGAGATAGAGGACGACGGAAATGTTATCAATGTTATTGATCATGACGTAACTCCCGTTGACGTGCTTGACCCGAAGATCGAGCAGCTCCCCTCAACAGGCGGCATCGGAACAATAGTAATTACAGTTACAGCTGCTGTCGGTATGGCAGGCTTCCTGACTCTCTTCCTGTACAACAGAAAAAAGAGAAAGGAAGAGGCTGACAAGAAATAAGCCTTTCTGAGCTCGGACACGGCGGAAACAGTTCCGTCGTGCTCCGTGTAAGGTCATACGATGAATAAACAAAAAAGACGCAAGCTTATACGAAGGATCATTTCAATTGTTTCAATGCTCGGTTTTCTGATCTGCACGGCAGCACTGCTCTATCCGGTTATAAGCGACAGATGGAACAGATATCTTGACATGCAGCTTATTGCCGAATATAATGAGATAATAAAGAATACTGATCCTACCGTATATAACGACGCTATGAAAGAAGCCGAGGAGTATAACCGCTATCTGATGACAGAGAGAAGAAACCTCATCACAGATGCTCAGTATACTCACGACGAGAAATATGAATCGCTGCTGAATGTAATGAATAACGGAATGATGTGCTATGTTGAGATACCCGTTATAGACATTACTGAGCCGGTTTACCATTATTCCGATGATATATCGCTGAACAAGGGTGTAGGTCATATCCACGGAAGCTCGCTTCCTGTTGGGGGCTTGAATACACACGCCCTGCTTACCGGTCACAGAGGACTTCCGAATCAGAAATTTTTCTCCGACCTTGACAAGGTGGAGATAGGCAACAGATTTTACGTACATGTTCTCGGCAGAGTTCTTGCCTATGAGGTGTATGATATAAAAGTCGTGTTGCCTACTGATGTAAGCGGTCTTCTGATCGAGGAAGGCAAGGATCTGCTCTCGCTCATCACCTGCGAGCCTTACGGCGTTAATACACATCGGTTGATAGTGACGGGCAGAAGGGTACCGTTCGACGAGGCAAACGTGGAAAACGGTCTGGTTACCGTGGAGAAGCATCAGGTCAGGATAGATCCTGCAGTCTGGGTAGCACTCGGATTCATGCTGTTCTTCATTTTCATAGTTGTAAATTCTTTAGTCGGCAGGTACGTCAGCAGAAAAAAATCTAAGAAAGGCGGTTCGGCATGAAATTAAAAACTATGTTTTCAAGTATAATTGCATTTGCTTTTATAATGCTCGAACCTGTCAGTGCGTTTGCCTATCAGACATCCTATCAGACAGATGTTGTCCCTGAGATAGAGGACGAGGCATTGAGCCTGACGATCAACTTTTGCTATTCAAAGAATGATATTGACATACCTATATCCGGTGCCGGAATAGGTATAAACAGGATCTCAGATCTCGAGGTCGTCAACGGTTTTGCTCATTATACTGTTGTTGACTATGATGATTACAAAGATCTGATCAAAATTGACCAATATGGCGATGACGTCACCTTTGCAGGTATTTCCGGAACTGAATCCAACAAGCTTGCAGCAAGGTTTGCGCTTAAAGCGCCTGAACCTGAGCAAATGGAATATACCGGATTAAACGGTCTTGCAAAATTCACGGATCTTGAGGCAGGCATGTATCTTGTAAGAGAGGTAGATGTAACAGGCAGAGCAGCCGATTATTCGGAATTTGATGCCTTCCTTGTTTCTGTACCTCTTGCTATGGACTTTTCAGGTGAGAACGTCTGGAAATATGATGTAATTGCAGATCCCAAGACGAAAGTTACAGAAAATTCAGTGCCGGAAAGCTCAATACCGATAAGCTCTACACCGGAAAGCTCTACTGAAAGCTCTACACCGGAAAGCTCTACTGAAAGCTCTACACCGGAAAGCTCTACACCGGAAAGCTCTATTGAAAGCTCTACTCCGGAAAGCTCCATAACGATAAGCTCTACACCGGAAAGCTCTTCTGAAAATTCTACACCGGTAAGTTCAAATCCAGAAAGTTCAAATCCTTCTGAGCCGACCTCGACACCGGAGGAGAGCAGCAAGCCGGGTATACCTGTTATCACAGGTGAGGCATCTATGCTGTTTGTCGTTATCCTGATATTCTTTGTATCAGCATTAGTTATCACAGTCACCGTTAACAAGAAAAAACGTACTGATGATGAAAAATAAGATATGATGCGTTATTAAGCATAGCTAAGGACCGTCTGATTTTTCAGACGGTCCTGTTGTTATGTTTTAAAGAAAAAATTCGTCCCGCATAAGAAATGCAGGACGGTGAGATATGCTTATTTGTTGCTTCTGAGAAAGGCTTCGCCTTCCTCGGTCACTGAGGTTGCACAAAACTCAAGCAGCTCGCTGCACCCGAATTTTGAAGTGGCTGTAACAAGCTTGTGCCGTCTTATAAGCTCAAGTGCAGTGCCTATCTCCTTAACGGTGTATTTTTTGCATTCAGATGCTCCTATCACATCGTTAAAACTGACCTTATCCTTTGTTCTGAGAGCCTTTTTGATATATTTCAGAATAGTCACCGGGCAGGCTGAGTTGATATCCATATATTATTCACCTCTTTATTAAGGGCAATAAACCAAGAGTAGTAAATGCATCATAATTAAGGAGAAATTTCTGAACCCACCAGAAGTTTGCGGCGGAGCTTATTATACATAAGGGACAGCCCGTTGTCATCAAGCATACTCAGGTCGATATCTGCAGCAGAGGAAGGCAGAGAGGGAACAAGCATTGCTGCGGAAAGCATGATTGCTGCAGTCATTTTTTTCAAGCGTTTAATTCTTTTCATTATATTCCTCCTAATAATCGTTATTTCCTGAGACAGTACAGTTCTATTGCTTTGGAAGTAAATGCAGCGGTGCCTTCTCCTGCTTTGGAATCAATATTCTGTGTAAATTCACCGCCCGAGCCATAAAGCTTTCCGAGTCCAGAAAGCACCTCGTCGGAGCATTGATAGTAATTAGCCGATATGTAGTCCTGAAGTGTTTTTACCAGAGACTGCGCCTCTGCAGAATCGGGAGTAGTCTCTTTCAGCAGTCCGAATTTCGCAAAGATATCCATTAGTCCGTCTGCGGCATTTTTGCGCTGTTCATCAGTTTTTTTGATATCCCTCTGTTCAAATTCCTTATACTCGGCTGTATTTCCCCAATAAGCCTTCGCCTGAGCTGTATATTCGTCAAGCTTATTTGTGTCAAAGGCTGTAAAGTCCATAGGCTCCGTCTCCTTATTTCTGATTTTTTTTGCAAGCCCGATAAGCTTTTCAAGCTGTTCCTTTTTAAGCTCGAGCAATTCTATCTGCTGTGTGATAGCCTTTTCCTTGTCGTGCTTTGGGTCGTTCACGATAGCAATGATATCCTTAAGAGAAAATTCAAGCTCCTTGAACAGCAGTATCTCCTGCAGTCTTTCAAGCGCCTCAGAATCATAAAGGCGGTAGCCCGCCTGTGTATGCGAGGGTGCAGGCAGAAGTCCGATCTTATCGTAGTATTGCAGTGTTCTTACGCTCACTCCCGTAAGCTTGCTGATCTGATTTACTGTCATCATTTCAATTCCTCCCTCGTATAATTATACACTATTACATAACGTAATAGTCAAGACTTTTTTCTATCTTTTCCGACATTTTTCATTACTGCGGTAATAATATAAAAAAGCTGCCGCACAGCATTATGCAGCAGCTCATTGGTGGTCATTAAGGCAGTTCATTATTAAAGCAGACTGAGCATCTGAGAAGGATTATCAGCCGCCTTTACCTTGTCGAAGGCTTTTACTATGAAGCCGTTTTCGTCGATGAGATAGGTAGTTCTGACAATGCCCATGCTGACCCTACCGTAATTCTTCTTTTCCTTCCATACATCATAAGCCTGTAGCACAGTCTTTTCAGTGTCGGAAAGAAGAATGAACGGAAGTTCAAATTTTTCCTCAAATTTTTTATGTGAGGCAACGCTGTCGCCGCTCACTCCTATAATAACAGCGCCCTTTTCCGTAAACTGGGGATATAGCTTGGAAAAACCGCACGCCTGCTTTGTACAGCCTGCTGTGTTATCCCTTGGATAAAAGTACAGTATTACCCTTCTGCCCGCAAATGAGCTTAGTGAAACACTGTTTCCGTTCTGATCGGGCAGGGTAAAATCGGGGGCTTTGATTCCAGTTTGCAGCATGGTATTACTCCTTTCGTTTTCTGATCTAATTATTTCTTCTGAGCTCAGTAAAATCGACTCCGAACTCAAAGCTGTTGCCCTCCTGTGCGGCAAAGAGCTCAGGGGCACGTCGGTTTTGATAAACATGGTCAAATCTTGTGGAGGCCTCAACAAAGCCGTCGCTTGTCTGATAGGAATTGACCTCTCTTATCATCTCTGAGTTGCGTCTTGCGACTCTGTCGTGTGAGGCAGCGTTATCAGCTATCATCTGACGCTGTATACCGGAGGTATAGGCATTTGTATCGGAAATTATCTGAGACTGACGTTCAAATGAAGCAGAGCGCGCCTGAGCAATACTTAGCTGAGCGTTATTGATAAGTGCCATGGCGTCGGCATAGACCTGATCATATTCAGGAGCCCGACCGATAGAGCTTTGTATCCTTTCAAGCTCAGAATATGCCCTTTCGTAATTCGGAGACAGAGCGATCAATGCGAATTCATACATAGTATCCCAGAAGATCTCCTGCCTTTGCTGATTAATCATCTGAGGGGTCATTCTGACACCGAAAACACTTGGCATCGGCACCATTTGCACAGAAGGAACTGTTGATATCCGCAGAAGCCGGACTACTCTTGTTTGTGCATAGATCTTTATCTGCTTACCGTCGGGTCTGTAACCTATATAGCCTCTGCCTGCAAAGTCGGCCTGAGCGTCTGAAAAGCCCTTTGAAAGAAAGCTTTTGATGATATTCTGCTGATTATCTGTCTCAGTTCGGTCAGGCTGCTTTTCATATATAAGACGGAGTTGTTTTGCCGAGGAGCTTTCTGCTATCATATTGCAGTAATCCGGAGCTGACATAAAGGTTCTTAGCCTGAAAAATGAAGGGCTGCGGTTCACGGTAAAATCATCGAGACGGTTTTGAAGCATGGCTGTCTGCGGTGTCGGATCTATATGCTTATAGAAGGATTCTCCGGTAAATACTATTCTGGCAGACTCGTCAGGTGAAGTGAATGAAACGGAAACAACAAAGGGATTGCTGACAAGATCGAAACGATCACCCGCAAGAGAGCAGCTATATTTCCAGCCGTTAGGTATATAGCATTTCAACAGGGGACGATTTCTGACTGTACTGTCACCCGGTACGGTCAGAAGATCGACCTGTCCCCTGCCTACGGGGGGCATAAGAACGCTGTTGCCCTGACCTCTGCGGGGATGCATACTGTATTCTGTGCCGCAGCGGGCACAGCGGGCAACAGGAGAGACTTCATCCCAAATGAAGACACCCTTGCATCTGGGACACTGGATCGTCCGTGACATATCACATACTCCTTTCTCCTCCGGAATAATGCTTTCATCATAATTATAAACTATCAACAGCAGAAGTACAATGCTTTTCGCAAATTATTATTTGAATAAAAGCATTTTGTTGAGATAAACACAGCGAATTTAGGGAGGGTGCGAGGTGTCAAGTGGATTCCTCTCAGCCGTAGGCTGAAAAGCATCAAAGGAAAGAGGGGGAGTTGACAGGAGGTGCGATTTTCTGATAGAATAGAAAAGAAAAACAGGATATTCTTAAAGACAATGGAGCGTCTGAGGAGATATCCGGAAATAACGGAGGTAAATATGAGTACAAATGTCAGACCCGCCGATATGGCGAGAATAACAACAAATGAGCAGGCTGAGGCTTTTATAGATAAGCAGGTCAGGGAATTGAGGGAACAGATAGGGGATAAAAAGGTTCTTCTGGCTCTTTCCGGAGGAGTTGACAGCTCTGTAGTTGCGGCGCTTCTTATCAAAGCAGTGGGCAGGCAGCTTGTTTGTGTTCATGTTAATCACGGACTTCTTCGCAAGGGAGAGCCCGAACAGGTCGTTGAGGTATTCAGAGATCAGATGAACGCAAACCTTATCTATGTAGATGCAGTTGATCGTTTTCTTGATAAACTGGCAGGTGTTGCCGAGCCTGAGCAAAAAAGAAAGATCATCGGAGCAGAGTTTATCCGTGTGTTTGAGGAGGAGGCAAGAAAGCTTGACGGTATTGATTTTCTTGCCCAGGGAACTATCTATCCCGATATACTTGAGAGCGACGGTGTAAAGGCACATCATAATGTTGGGGGTCTGCCAAAGGATATGAAATTTGAATTGGTAGAGCCTGTAAAGCTTCTTTTCAAGGATGAGGTGCGTGTCGTAGGAAAGGCTCTCGGTTTACCGGACAATATGGTCTATCGTCAGCCCTTCCCGGGGCCGGGGTTAGGAGTTCGCTGTCTCGGCGCTATAACCCGTGACAGACTTGAAGCTGTCCGTGAATCCGACGCCATACTCCGTGAGGAATTTGCAAAGAACGGTCTTGAGGGAAAGGTCTGGCAGTATTTTACAGCTGTACCCGATTTCAGATCCGTTGGAATCAAAAACGGCAAGCGTACCTTTGCTTATCCTGTCATTATTCGCGCGGTCAATACTAAGGACGCTATGACTGCAACGGTAGAGAACGTACCATTTGAGCTTTTACAGCACATAACTGCTCGTATTTGTGTATACCGCCGCAAAAACCGCACGTGCACGGACT
>ONFW01000170.1 GCA_900317215.1 uncultured Eubacteriales bacterium
GAGGAGAACGAGCTTACAGAGCATATCCGCAGACTTGCAAGGGCGCACAGGGAGTGCAAGGCGCTGTGCTACGGTGATATCAAGATACCTGTCCTCACGAACAAGCAGTGTATAATCCAGCGCGATTATGAGGGGCAGAGGGTGTTCGTTGCAATAAACGCCGACGACCAGCCCTATACTGCACATTTTGACGCAGGCTATGGTCTTGCTGACGATCTTGTAACAGGCACCGTCCACGATTTCGGCGGCGGCAGTCAGCTTGAGCCTTACAGCAGTCATATCTGGCTGTGCAAGTGATTATCCGCCGTCCGCTGTCATATAAGGAGAATACGATATGAGAGTTACTGTTCTTGCCGAGAATACTTCAAAAAACGGGCTGCCCTGTGAGCACGGGCTGAGCCTGTTTATAGAAACAAAGGATAAGCGTCTGCTTTTCGATATGGGACAGACCGACCTTTTTGCCCGTAACGCCGCAGTTCTCGGAAAGGATATCTCATCTGTCGATATAGCTGTCATCTCTCACGGGCATTACGACCACGGCGGCGGTCTTTCCGCCTTTCTGGAGCTTAACGGCACTGCGCCTGTCTATCTCAGCAGATATGCCTTTGAGCCTCATTTCAACGGCGAAAGATACATCGGTCTTGATACCTCCCTGCAAGGCAGCAGCAGACTTGTTTTTACCGACGGCTTTGCTCAGCTTGCTCAGGATATTTCCCTTGTGTCTCTTGACACGGGCAAAGACGTTCCCGTGAGTATGCCCTCCGAGGGCGGAGAAGCTATGCTGCGTTCTTTTTCCTGCGGTGATGATACCCTTACCGTACCTGACGACTTCCGGCATGAGCAGTATCTTCTCATCAGGGAAAACGGCAGACGTATACTTTTCAGCGGCTGCTCGCACAGGGGGATAGGCGCCATTGCAGAGGCCTTCCGGCCTGACGCTCTTGTCGGCGGCTTCCATTTTCACAGGCTCGCTCTCAATGATGAGCTTATCTCACTTGCCCGTACTCTTGCAGGCTATGATACTGATTACTACACCTGTCACTGCACAGGCTGCGGACAGTTCGCATTTATAAAGCCTCATCTCGAAAGAGCCTCCTATATCTCAACAGGAGATTCCTTCGATATCTGAATACCTGATTCCGTGAAACTCAAAAAGCTTTTCTCCGGATCAGGAAAATAAACGCAAAAAAACAGCAGACACTGCCTTTGTGCCTGCTGTTATTCTTTTGTTCAATTTTATAAGCCTCATAACCTAAGAAATAATATCAGCCGTTCCAGACGACGTTTACGCCTATATTTGTATAATCGCCTGACCACTTAGGATCCCATGTGGTAGGCCGTCCGCTCTTTCGCTCTACAGTGATAGTCTGAGATGCGGTCCAGCCGGAGAATGCGTTTTTGCCTACCTTTTCAACGCTTGAGGGTAAGGTGATGTTTTTTATGCCGGTATCGTCAATAAAGGCGTTATCGTCTATTGTTGTTAATATCAGAGGAAGATCTATCTGAGTGAGTGAGTCGCAATTACCAAAGGCGCTTTCGCCTATCTCGGTCACACCCGAGGGAATAGTTACAGACCTGAGCTTCCTGCAATACATAAACGTGCCGTCGGGGACAGCGGTCATATTTGAGGGAAGATTGACAGTTTCAAGCCTTGTGCAGGAAAAGAATATGTTATTTCCCATTTTGGTAACGGTTTCGGGCAGACGCACCCCTGTAAGCGAATTGCACATATGAAAGGCGTATTCGCCTATCTCGTTAACACCGTCGGGGACCCATACCGACTTTAGTGATGTACAATCCTTGAATGCCTTATCGCCGATCTTCTGAAGTGTAGAAGGAAGCTGCACCTGCTCCAGATATTTGAAGCCGGAAAAACATTCATAACCTATTTCAGTTATTCCCTCACCCACGATAACTGTAGACGCATCTTTTAAAGGCTGGCTGATCTTGCCTGTGCCTTCAACAATAACAACATAGTTTTCATACATGGTACATGTCGCGCTCTCGCCGCAGTAGACTGTTTTTACTACCCTCTGACCGGCGATAAGCTCATCTGCATTAAGCTGCGGCTGCTGTACAGATATCCGCTCCTCAGAGCTGCCCTCTGCTGATAAACTGCTGTTGGTCGTATTGCCTGTTATCACGGCTGCCGTATTGCCTGTGTTAAAGGCACCGCTGCCTGAGTCGGAGCTGCCTGAGCAGCCTGCCAGCATACAGGCAGCAAGCATCGCTGTGAGAAAAAGTGCAAAAGCTTTTTTCATTAATACTACCTCCGTTTTGAATATGGGGCTGTCTTAAAGCTTATTCACGGTTTTTAAATGCCCCCGTTCCGGAAGAAAACATATCAGCCCTTCCAGACGACCTTTGCATACTCGCCTGCCCATTCAGGATCCCATGTGGA
>ONFW01000197.1 GCA_900317215.1 uncultured Eubacteriales bacterium
AAAAGGTCTCGGCTTTTACAGTGTTCAGATCGCTCAGATCAAGCTCTGTTATGGATGCACAATCCATAAAGGTCTGCTGAAAATCGATAACATTGCACAGATCAAGCCCTGTAAAGTCAATGCTCTCAACTTTTTGGCAGTTATAGAACATTGTCATCATGCTTGTGTTTTTTCTCAGGTCAAGTCCTGAAAGATCTATAGAAACGATCTCCGTGCAGTCTTTGAACATTGAGCTTGTGGTAGTCACGTTTGAGGTGTCAAGTCCGCTCAGTGTTATTTCAGTTAAAGAGGTGCAGCCCTCAAACATTGAGTCCATACTCGTGACCTTAGAGGTATCAAGAACTGTGATATCAATAACGGGTAAAGATTTGCAGAACGCGAACATATGGTACATATTCACAGCTCTCGAGCTGTCCAGTAAGCTGAGATCTATGCTTGAAAGAGACTCGCAGTTCATGAACATCTCACTCATATCCGAAAGCCTCGAGGTATCTATCCCCTCAAGATCTATCGAACTGCAGGCTGACAGGCCGTAGAAAAGGTAATGGGCATCGTCAGAAAGAAAGACCTTTCTTGCGTCTGTCCACCAATAGACCGTTCCCTCCGATATCCATGCATAGATCTTATACGCACTGGTCCTATCGTCAACACGCACTGCGCCGTTTTCTATTTTTTCGTACGCTTCCTCGTCTGTTCCGGAGAATTTTTTGAAGCCTGTTATATTTTCAACATTAGCCACATCCAGCAGGATAGACCTATGCGCCCCTCCGTCAAAGAATGCACAGGTGGTAGGAGCATCAGTGCTGACCACTATATTAGGCAGGATCGGCACCTTATCGCCGTCAGTATCCGCTCCGTCTCCGCTCCTGCTGCGTACATCACCGCTGTCAAGCTCATCGGGTGCAGCCTTAGCGCCGCCGGTGTTGTTCTGATCCGAGCCTGTTCCTGAATTATTCTGCTCCTGATAGCGTCCGCTGCTGTCGTTGTCTATCCATTTTTTGACAATGGTTATCGTGCCGTTTTCCTTGTTCGGAACAAGGAAATATCCGTATTCGTCCTTCTCGAGCCCGTCTATGGTAACTACGCCGTACTTGTCTATCGTCACGGCATGGGGCGTATCGTCAAGCTGATAGCCGTCCGGAACATAGGTCTCACAAAGAACATAGCTGCCGGACTCAAGGTCTGAGAAGGTTATTATACCGTTTGAGGGTGTGGTACGCTCAAGATCATATTCCGTTCCTCTGAGGGAGGTTCCCTTAAGCTCAAATACAGCGCCCTCAATGGGCATTTTATAGGTATAGCCCTCCTTGACGAGTGAGAAGGAATGAAGCCTTTCGTTGAAGATAGAATAAACACCCTTGTCGCTTTTTGTAATGCTGTCGGTATCCTTCTCTCCCTTGCTCATATCCACAGTTATAGTAAACTCACCGCCGTCGCCTACCTCTACCCTGTAAACGGTTTCGCTCTTAATATAGCCGGGAGCTTCGCTGACCTCTGTGAGAGTATAGCTTCCCTTTTCAATGTTCTCAAAGATAACTCTTCCGTTTTCAGAGGTTATGAACTCATTATAATCCGTGCCGTAATCCGATTTTCCTGCAAGGTTGAAAACTACTCCGTTTATAAGCCTGCCGTTGCCTGTGAAATCTCTTTTATAAAAATAGACATTGGAATGTACACGCGGCTCATCAGTTACTACAATGCTCCCGTTCTGCGGTCTTTCACCGTCAAGATATACATCGCCCTTAGAATCTATAATAACCGTCATAGGCGCAAACAGAGGCAGATAATCCTCACTGCCTTGTGTTTCAGTGAGTGTGTACGAGCCTTTTTCAATATTCTTGAAGGTCAACTGTCCGTATCTGTCTGTTGTCAAGGACTCATCTACGGCTGTTCCGTAGTCGGATTCACCCTCCAGCCTGAACTCTATGCCCTTGACAGGAGTTTCATTATCTGAGGAATCAAGCTTCAGAATAGCGATATCAGCCATTATACGGTAATTCACCTTTGTAAAGCCGTGGAAAATATAGAAGTCCTGAATGACACCGTCATCTTCTATGACCGTATCGGAAAGATAGACCTGATTATACGCCGCAGGGTCAGCTACTCCGCTTTCATCGGAATCGGGCGCCTTCATATTCACTATCGCAGAAACAGAGCTTGCAGGTCCGAGAACAAAGTCGTTCCCCTCACTGTCCTTTCTCACATCTATCGCAAAGGCTTTAGCCTTGGATATATCTCCGAATTCCGCCTCCGTCTTCCAGACTTTTTCACCGTCCCTCACTTCGTCAAGGTCAGGTTTTTCCGAAAGATCAAGCCCGTCGACCGAGCTGTAGTATACTACAGGCGCTGCTCCTCTGAGCCTCATCTGAGAAACATCAATGCTCTTAAGCTCTCCGTGGAAGCTGCTGTGACGTTCACTGTCGGAATAGTTCTCCAGACTGTCATAGAAAACAATATCCTTTGAGCTGCTGTCGAGATCTGAAGAAAAGCGCAGTCTGTAGCTGTATCCCCCGCTCCGGCCTACGGTTGTTTCGGCGGAATAGCTTGTTTCTCCCTCTGACTTAACTGATTTTGACAGACCGAGAGAAGCCGCCAGAACAACATCGACTACAGCGCTATGCTCTGCGTACTGAAAACGGTCGCCCTCCGAGCTGTCATCAAGATGAGCCATGAGATTGCTTTCGGTTATTTTTCCTCCGCTATCGGGAAAACCGTCCGTTATGGCATTATTACCGGTTTCAAATGCTATTGAATTAAGTATCAGCCTTCCGTAGTCAATAATGCTCTCCCATGTATACACCGATGAGAAGGTCAGTGTTGCAGTGTCAAACTGTTCTTTTATCTTGATGACCATTAATGTCCGCCCATTATCGTTGTAATTGGAGATCAGAAAAAGATCGAAATCAGACTGAGTAAGATAACCGTTGTTTGTTTTTATTGCAACAGTATCAAGCACGGGCTCAAGTCCTATCGGAAGAAGATCATAGAAGCAGCCTCCATCCTGAGTTATGTAGCCCATACCGCTGCTGCTTATGTATTCCTCTGAAATCTGCGCTTTCCAGTTTATCGTAACAGACTGTGTGATATTGCTGTTTTTTATGCCTGTAACGGTCTTGCTGATATTGACCTCCTTTGAGAAGCCCGCTATATAATCACGACCCGTAATATCCTTGGCAAAGCAGACATTTCCGTCATAATCCGTAACAAGAAAATGACCGTAATTTGTGATCCATGCCATATCTCTGCTGCCTGTTATATCAAGTATATCCTGTGAGCGCTTGAGCTTGAGATAAGGATATACCTCCATTTGCGTGCGATAGTGGGCATTCGAGGTGCGTACACGGTAGCCGGTACAGTTTTCTCTGAACCATACCTTTCCGAAGGATATTCCCGTCACATAACGGGCATCCTCGGTATACTCGCCGTTGTAAAGGTTATAGCTTGCCACGTTTTCGACCCATTCGTCGCTTCCGTCGAACTTGGCATCAAAGTAAAGAACATCATCTTCATTAAAGGTACCTGTCGACATTACAAAGCGCATGGTCTTGTCGTTATATACACAGTCATTTATCTTGACACGATAGGTAAGATATTCTATCTCATAGTCATCCTTGCCTATCGGTGTCGTTCCGGGAGGGATAGTTATTACCTCCTCCTTGGTTGTAATTTCATCACAGTAGAAGAAGGTATCATCTGTTATGGTATAGTTGACCTTTCGCTTGCCGTAATTGCTGTAATCATCGGGAGAAGCATTCTGTTCAAGAGTTCTCGGGTATGGCATTCCTATGGTATAGAAGCAATATTTCAAATTACCGTCAAGATATTCAAGCTGACCGTTCTTGAATTCCTCAAGACGGTAATCAGCTATCTTCCACTCCTTATGAAAATGCTCCTGCCATGATGTTGTTCCGTAAAGCCATGAATTCCAGTTATATGGCGGATAGATGAAAACAGGCGTGTCGTAGATATATTCCTCCTGAGCCGACTCCGAGGTCGGTTCATCAAGCTCATCCTTCGGAGTAACGGTCGCCTTTACAGTATCGGTCAGTGTATACTGCTCAAGAGGAAGATAAACCAGCTTGGAATGTCTTGTGAGAACATAATCCCAGCGATAACCGCTGCTCCTGAGATTTTCGACCTGACTGATATTTGAAAAAGTAGTCTGCCCTGACATCTTGTAGCCTACTATCTCTGTACCGTTTTCCGGCATGCGGGACTTGAGTTTGAAGCTGTAAGGCTGGGTTGCATCGATATAGCTTGCTACAGTCCACACAATATAGAGATAGTTGTCGGCATCATCAGGCTTCAAGCCCCAATCCTGCTGCCAGACTGTATACATCTGATCCGGCTTTGCGATCTCGGTCTTCCGGATACTTGCATAAGTATTGATTCGGGCATTATAGCTCACGGTCTGCTGAGAGAGCGAAAGTCCGCTGCGGCTGATCGAAAGTCCGGCAAAGCAATCGTCCGTGCATGACATATCCTCGTATTCAAAGGTGGTTTTTGTAGTCTCATAGGTAAATTCAAAATAGCCGTTCTGTGCTGCCGAGATCGAATGAGTATTTGATACAATGACCTCAGAGTCCTGATATTCATAGGCAAAATCGTTCATTGCCGTGGCTTCCCTCTTTGAAGGGAGAGAAATAGAAAAGGTGTCTGCGTAACGCTCGTTCCTGTCCTTTATGAACCTCTTTGGCAGTGTGATACGAATTCCGCCTGCAGGAATATTCCCGACTCCAGAAAAGGAATAGACAAGCCTGAACAGAAACCTGTGCCCCTTATTTGAATCTATAGGAGTCCAGACATATCCGTCATCCTTTTCATCAGCACCGCTGATGAATAACAGATCAAATTTATTGACTACTATACCGATATCCTCATCGGCTTTGACCGAATTATAAAGAGCTATCGGAAAAGCAGTCAGGAGCAGCATCAATGCCGTAAAAACAGAAATAAATCTATATGACAGCTTTTTAAAAGATCTCATTGCTCATCGTCCTTTCATATACTATCAAACACCACAATACGATATTTAAGTTACTATAATTATCTCATATTATTACAGACAAGTCAATACAGGACACGAATTTCATGAAAATAAATACCAAATCCTGTAAGTCAAGTAGACAGCTTTACACGCAACGCACTGTAAAGCCGTCTACTTAACATAGTCTATCAGAAGGAATGAACATATAAAATGCAATGATCTGTC
>ONFW01000172.1 GCA_900317215.1 uncultured Eubacteriales bacterium
CCCACTCTCGTGCTTCTGCTGTCGAGAGAGTCCTCGCGGTTGTCTCCCATTACAAATACATAGCCCTTTGGTATCACATCGGGTATATATGTGGGATTAGAAAGGACTATCGTTCTGCCCTTGATATAGGGTTCATCAAGCACCTCACCGTCGACCGTAACCGTATTGTTTTCATAGTCTATCCTCAGTGTCTGTCCCTCGGTGGCTATTACTCTTTTTATAATAGGCTCATTGAGCCTGCTTCCATGAGTAGCAACGATGATGTCTCCGTCCTGAGGCGTATACATAAAGCTTGAAACTATCAGCCTGTCCTTATCCTTCAGCGTATCGTTCATAGAGCCGCCCCTGACGGTCACCTGTCTGAGAAAGAACGCCATTATCAGCAATAAGATCGTACCCGCAAAAAGCAGGCTCCCTATCCAGTCATAGCAGAACTGCGATATACTGAAGGTCCCTTCCTCCTTGATCGTTTTGTCTTCAGAGGTCTTTACTGCTTCCTTTTCGGCTTTATTTTCATCATTTTTCTTTGACACGTTTATGCCTCCCTTGTTTTCTGTAGATCATTTGACTGTTCCGACGGCATCGAACGGATACCACCTGAAAAAAGCCTTTCCTATTATATTCTCGACAGGGATAAGTCCTATCCTTTCCGATCTGCTGTCGAGCGAATTGCCTCTGTTGTCGCCCATTACAAACACATAGCCCTCGGGAACATCCAGAGGAAAGGAGAACGAATTTATCACCGACCTTGTCGGTCCCGTTATATAAGGCTCTCTCAGGAGAACGCCGTCTACAGACACCTCTCCTGTAGAGAAGTCAATATCTATGCACTGCCCTCCGACAGCGATCACTCTTTTGATAATAGCCTCGTCAAGCTGCTCTCCGTGCGTCACAACAACAACATCTCCGCACTTAGGAGTATAGCTGCTGCACTGCACCAATAGTCTGTCCTCATTTTTGAGAGTATTATTCATAGATGAGCCGTCTACCGTGACCTGCCTTACAAAAAATGCCATGAAAAGCAGCAGCAGGACCATGGAGAGAAAAATCGTTCCCGAAATATCGAATACAACCTGTAACAGAGGCACCTCAGCTTCTTCATTCTCCGTTTCTTTTTTTCCTTCTGACAACACGGCGGCACCTCCCCTCTGATGCAATGCTCAGAATTACTGCTTCATATAATCTGCCGACCTGCCAAAAAGCGAAAACGGGTAAATCACAAAGCTCGCCTTGCCTGTTATGTACTCAAGAGGGACCAATTCACCGACAAGAAGCTTTTCAGAGGAGGTAAAATCTCCGTTCAGCAGAACATACCCCCCGGGAACGGCAAGGTCGTTCAGTTCTTTCTTAAGCTCATCGTAGGTAAAATATCGTGTTCCCTTGTACTGAACACAGTTTACACTTTTTGTTCTGTCGGTGCCTATTACTATTCGCTGCCCTTCAAGGGCAAGTATCTCACCTGCAGAGATGTTATTCTCGGTCTTTACCGAGACAATATCACCGATCTCATATTTTTCCTGAGGTATTGTTACAACACTGTATGGCTGCATCTTATCATCAAGCTTTTTTGTAAATGTCACGACTCTGAAAAAAACGGTAAAAACAAAGGCGGTCACGAAAACCAGCACAATGAACACAAGCATGACCTCATAGGCGCTCTTTGTAAGCGCATTTCCGTCCGCCGCCCTTTCAGAGCGGTATCTTTTTGTTTTTCTGATCTCGCTGTACTTCATTGCATTTCACTCCCGTCTAATCCTGTTTCCATGATGTCGGCGTTGCTTATATCGTTTCCGCCCTTTTCAGTGGCGAAAACCGGCTGAGTGTTTTACCTTTTTGGAAAGCAAAAGCTGTCCGGCTGCAGCACGGATAACAAAAAAGGGACAAAACGTCCCTTTTCCGAAATGCTTATCTGATTTGTTCCTTGACCTTTGCAGCCTTTCCGACTCTGCTGCGGAGATAGTAGAGCTTGCTTCTGCGAACACGGCCCTTTCTTACCACCTGCACTGCAACAACATTGGGAGAATGAACAGGGAATACTCTCTCTACACCAACGCCGTATGAAAGGCGGCGAACCGTAAAGGTCTCAGCAACGCCGCTGCCTCTGCGTGCGATAACTGTACCCTCGAACATCTGGATCCTTTCTCTCTCTCCCTCGCGGATGTTTACGCTGACCTTAACTGTGTCACCGATCTCAAACTTGGGAATGTTGTTTTCTTCCTTCATGGAAGAAGCTGCGATCATCTTTAATGCGTCCATTTTTATTCCTCCTGTTATTTCAGACATTCTTGCAAGCAACAGCTTAGCAGAGGACTGCCCGTTTCAAAGTACGGTTTTTACCGAGCTCTGAACCCCACCACAAGCAGCGGTTTTCAAAGACCACTATATTATAGCACACAACATTAAAATATGCAAGAGTTTTTTTCTTTGTCTTTTCAGATGTTTGACAGATAATACACCTTATGATATAATCTGAACATTCATAGCAATAATCAACCGGAGGGATAGAAAATGGGGACAAAACAAAGGAATATTCCGGCGCTGATATCACTCTGCATGGCAGTGTGCGCTGTCGTCTGCCTTGTGCTTTCCTGTATTCCTATGAAAGAGCTCAGGGTACTTGGCAACGGTACGGGGAAAATGCTCTCGGGCGGAATAAACGTCATTTTTTCGGCTGTCGCTTTTGCTGCGGCTGTTGCAGCACTTATATCAGGTATTGTTGCAAAGGGCAAGGGAAAGGACAAAAAGGCGTCAATAGGAAAAGCCGTGGGTATACTCTGCATTTTTGCTTCTGTATTGATCGGCTTCTGCGTTTCAGCCATTGCGCTTCTTAACGACTATGCAAACGACCCGACAGACAGTCTCCTCGGCAGAAGCGTGACCGACAACGAAAAGCGCAAACAGCTTGACGACCTCATCAGTCAGATGACCGGCACAAAAAGCACCTCTGAAAAGTCATCTTCCGATATCCTGAGTTAACACTTTTTCATAAGCTTACAACACAAAATCCGCCGTACTTTTCGGGTACGGCGGAATTTTTTGCTCTTATCCGATCACTGACCGTTCTGTTGCCCATTCTGGGGATATTGCGGATACTGCACAGGCTGTCCGTTTTGTGTATACTGCGGATACTGCACGGGCTGTCCGTTTTGTGTATATTGCGGATACTGCACGGGCTGTCCGTTTTGTGTATACTGCGGATACTGCACGGGCTGTCCGTTCTGTGTATACTCCGGATACTGCACGGGCTTTCCGTTTTGTGTATACTGCGGATACTGCGCAGGCTGTCCGTTCTGGGTATACTGCGGATACTGTACAGACTGCTCGCCCTGAGTATACTGCGGATACTGAGGATACTGTATGGACTGCTCGCCCTGAGTATACTGCGGATACTGAGGATACTGTATGGACTGCTCGCCCTGAGCCTGCTGAGTATCCTGCGGAGCTTTTTCAAGACTTACGGGCTGCTGAACAGGCTGTTGAGCCATAAGCTGCTGAGGAGCAGGCTTCGGAGCCTTCGGCTCGCGGGGCTTTTTAGGAGGCTTGGGCTTTTTGGGTTTTTTAATGCGCTTTTTGAGCCATTTTCCGATAAATATGGTTATCACAAATACTACGGCGCAGATACCTGCCATAATGAAAAGAGTTATCATTCTCGAAAGCCACGTATCCCTGATAGAGAGAACGCCGTCAAGACCGTCATAGTCACCGATCTCGAGCCTGTCGATAAGCTTGTCTCCCGAGATAGACGAGGACACCTTGATACATTCATACAGACAGAAGGCGCCTGCTGCAATAAGCAGAACAAAGGATATTATCAGGAAGATCCTGAACACGAGCAATATCTTTCCCTGCATATCGAGATTCTTTTTCTTTGCTATCCTTATACCGATAAGTATGCCTGCCGCCGACAGCACAACAACTGCGGCGCCGAACACAAGCTGAAGCCACAGGGGTATCTCGCTGTTGCTCATTGCAGCCGATGCCGTTCCGCCGGAAATCGTTCTTACCACGGTTATCGTCCTTGTTGTGCGTATTCCCATGGGACTTTCAATATTGAAGGTAAGAACATTCTCGCCCTTTTCAAGCTCTGCCACAGCAGTAAAATCTCCGCTTTCCTCCACCTTTATCTCAGCCTCTCCAAGAGTGAGCTTAACATCGGGATCCGTCCTGCCCGACAGGGTGATAGTGTCACGGTCTGTTACAAGCCTGTCCTTGACCCCGAAGAACTCGATAGATGAAGGCGCACTCTGAACATTTACTGTCTTGGAAATAGTATATCTCTCATTTGCGGAGGGATAGTAGGTAACAGATATCTGATTGGTGTTCATCTGATCCAGTGGAAGAGACATAGTACCCTTGCCGGTGAGATTGTAGGTGCTCTTTTTACCGTTGAGAGTGATATCAGCAGGAACAGCAGCATCACCTGTATCATAGGATATCTGCACCATAAGATCTCCCGTCAGCTCCGGGGTGTCTATCGTCACCTTGACCTTGGGTGAGCAGGAGAGCTTTATGTTATATACTTCCTTGAACACATTGTTGTATATCGGCATGAGACGAAGGGTAACATCGCTGTTGGCAAGAAAGCTGGTTGCAGTTGTGTCCCTGTTTATATCGTCATAAACAAGTATCTCTCCGTCCTTATCCACGACTGAAACAAGCATGCTGTCATAATAGGTCTCGATCTTGCTCCAGTCCACATAGATAGTCTGCTGAGTAATATCATAGTTTGTAGTTATTAAGCTTGTATCTCCCTGAGGAGTGTGACCTGTCACGGTAAAGCTCTTGTCCGCTTCTGCATGAGCATCGGCTTCAAGTCCGTCTCCGTATTCGGCAACCGCATCAAGCGTAAGCTTCCACTCGCCGTCGGGAAGATTTTTGATATCAAGCTCTTTTGTAAACTCTTTCCCGGGCTGAGCGCTTCCGTCATCAAGCTGTATCTTCTGTGCGACGCCGGTTATGCTGCTGTCGGCTGTAGCATAGACATACCATTTGACGTATGCATTTTCGTCAGCCTTGATCTCAGCCTTGAACTTTATCTTATCCTTGTCCGGCGTTCCGGAACGGAAGGACGTTATGCTGACACTGCCGTACCATTTCAGGACGTTGAAGTCGAAATCCTTGCTTGCTTCTATCGTCCAGCTACCTGCAGGCGCATCCTTGATATAAAGATAGCTCACGCCGGTTTTCTTTTCTATTTTGGTATAATCCTGATCCTTACTGAAGGTCTTGCCGGGGGCCTTGACTGTGAATGTAGGAGCATCACCGTCATAGAGAAGAACTATTTCGATATCCTGAGCACTGTCAAGCTTGAACTGCTGCTTTTTTGCAGCGCTTGCAGTGAGCGCAAGGGACATGATCGAAACTGTAAGCACAAGCAGCAGAGCCGAAAAACGGCTCAGTGCTTTTTTAAATAGTGATATATTTTTCTTCATTATGCTATCACCGCCTTAGGATTCCATTCTGCAACGAAGGGATCGTTTCCGTTGAGCCCTGCGATAAATGCGAATACATATTCGCCGTTATGCTTCTGATACATACCGATGAACGCCTTTCCGTTCGACTCGTCACCTGCGGAGAATATCCACCATTTCAGCTCATACTTCACCTTGCCTGAGGCAGTAAGTCCGATCACCCTGTTGGTCAATGCGACCTCTCCGCCTCCGCTGATTTCTATGGTGCAGTTATCGCTCTCAAATTTGGGTCCCAGATTAAAGGAGCCTACAAAGCCCATTACGCTTTCACCGTCATAGCCTATCAGAGTGTTTGTATACGGTATCTCAAGCCCCAGCTTTATAGATGCCTGACCCAGCTCGGCCAGCTCAAGCAGCTTCAGCTTTGTAGAGAGCGAGATATACTTGTGTCCGAGGCTGAGAGACAATGTCGTATCCTCAAGGCTGAGAATCGAAACATCACCGATGTATTTTTCTACGCCCGGCAAATACTCTGATACCTTCATTACAGAGATCTTGCAGCCGCCGACAAGAGTCATTCCTGCAACGCCCTGATCGGCAACATCAGTGATTCCGAGGGAGAAATCAGAGAAGGTTACGGGTACTCCGCTTATCGTGGTGTTGATATCAAAGTCCGCATATATCTTTGCGGTATCGAACTTACCGCCCTTCCAGCCAAGCTCAAGTCCCAGACCATTTCCGAGCATTGCGATATTGACCGCGAGCTTTATTGAATAATCGGCGTTCTGAGTATCTATTTTCAGTTCAAAATCATTAAGATTCGCATAGATGTCCATATTGCCGAACTTGAGGGGACTGTATAATTTATCATCGCTTGAAGCAGCCTTTATCTCCACCTTGCAGTCAACAGCCTTTTCGGAGACGACAAGCGTTTCCTGATGACCGACATTGAATTCAAACAGCTTGTCAAGACTTGTAGCCTTAAGAATCTGATCCTGCATCGGGAACTTTGATGTAAACTCGTTGAAGTTTACCTCCAATCTGTCAGGATAAAGTCTGATACCAGGGGTATTCAGTTCAAAAAGATTCTGCACGAGAAGACCCATGCCGGCATAAGCAGCATCTGTACGGAATTCATCCGAGCTCGGCGAGATACCGCTGTTCCTGTAAAGCGTGAGCTCGGATATGCTCGGAATAGTTATCATTGTACCCGTTTCCGACATCAGCATTGCAAAGGCATTAAGTCCCTGGGTATTCTTCTGATAACATACATAAGCATTACTTGCGCTGAGAACTATGCTCGAATCTGTGGCAAGGTTTCCTCTGAGCGAGACTCCGCCCGAGAACCCGAGCCAGTTATTCATTCTTACAAAGCCTGTCAGTCTTACTTCGTTATCGAAATGCATGACATTGCTTGCCTCAAAGACGTAATCGCCAAATCTTATCACGCTCGTCTTATTTGATGATACCACAAAGCCAGAGGTAAACACACATCTCCTGCCGTTTACTGTTACTATCACGTCATATTCCCCGCAGGCTGTATCCGAGGGGATCGTGACCTTCCAGCTTGTATCGCTCTCATATTCGCACTTGAGCTCATAGGACATGCCTGAGGTGATAGAGACAGTCAGCTCCGTATCCTTAACAAGACCCTGACCCAGCAGATGAATGATCTGATCCGAGGAGGATCTATAAATGAGTCTTGTATCGAAGCCCGATACTGTAAGTCCGTTAAGCGGTATCTCATAATCCTCTCCCAGATCGTCTTCGTCAAGATCAGTCTGTGTAGGAGAGCCGTCGTTTATCGAATATTTCATAGTATCGGAGACCTTTGCGTCAGACTTATAGACAGCCATAGCCTTTCTGCTGACAAGCATGGTATCCTGCGCATTATATGTCACCTTATATCTGTTTCTGCTTACTCCGTAAAGATACTGATAGAACGAGAGCAGAGCATTTGCATCGGAAACATATGTATAGCTGCCGCCGCCTGCATTTGAATATGCGCTGAGTACCTGTGAGTCTACATCGCTGCCAAGACCCATGGAGTATATGAGTATATCCTTTTCGGCGCACGCCTTCTTTATCTCTGAAAGGGTGCTGTCGCTGGGCATACTGTCCTGACCGTCTGACATGACGATGAGAACATTTAGTCCCTCTCCGGGGTTGACCCTGTTGATACCCTCATAAACACCGTCTCTTATATCGGTGCCGCCGTATGCGCCCATTTTGCTTATAGTATCTCTGAGGGTGTCTGCATCCGAGCCGAGAGGACAGCAGCATTTCTGTATAATACTTGAATCGAAGGATACGATACCGACCCTGACATCGGACGAAAGATTATTGACAAATACATTAAGGGCGCTTTTGAGATTGCCTATCTTGTCATAATCGCCCATACTGCCCGAATTATCGCAGACAAGAACGATATTGAATTTCTCGTCCTCGATCTTTTCCACAGTATAATCCTTGATAAGTACACCGCAGTCGTATATATCTATTGCCGACTTGAATTTTTCGGCGTTATCCGCTATGCTGTCATCGACAGCCACAACAAGGGAAACCTTGTCAAATTCGGACGCATCTACAGAAGCGATATTGATAGAGGCAGTTATCTGATTGACCTGAGCTGTAACATAGGAGCTGAACGCCTTTTGCTCTGAGGTACTGTCTGAGCTGCTGTAATTGCTCTCCGAATCGTACTCATAATCCACCAGTCCGACCCGCGGCTCTCCCGAGTCTCTGCGAACCATAGGCATGATGACGCTCTCGGGAGCCTCGCCCTCAGAGGGCTCACTGCTCTCCGGATACAGCTCGTTCATTATCTGATCTGCGAACAATCTGTCCTCATAGCTGAGATCCGTACCGAAGCCCGGACTCATCTCCTCTGCGCCCATGTTTTCTATGAGCTGATCGACATATCCGTCTATGCTCTTGAGACTCTCTGTATTGTTCTTGTCCTCAAGGATAGCATTGATAGCCGCCGCAGAGCTTGCATAGGCTTCGTCCTCACTGTTGCCTGCTGTGAGGAGAGCCTTTCTGATGTAATCATCATTTGAGGAGCCGCCGTTTTCGGTATAGTCGAGCCTTGCAAGCTCAAGATAGAGCTTTGAAGCCTCCTTTTCTCCGCCGCCCTCAGCAAGGGCAAGAAGCTGCGAACTTACCCAGGCCTTATACTGCTTGGGAGTGCTGATATCGGACTGCTCAAGCATGCTCTTGGCGCTGTCAACGACCTCTTGTTTTTCCCCGAAGTCGTTGCTGCTGTCCTGAGCTGATATCCAGTCATACATACGGGTATTCCTGTTCTTTATCTTGTTGTTGATATCGCTCTCTGCCAACACGGAGCCCTTTATCTTGTTCATTCTGCACAGCTCGGCAAGTATCAGCAGTGAATGAGAATCCGTATATTTATTGCTCCTGTTGACTATTTCCTTATAATCCTCAGCAACAGTCAAAGCCTTAAGATAGCTCAGCTCCATTGTTGACGACGAGAAAAGATAGGGAAAGCCCTCAAGGCAGGTCTTATACTTTTCAGCCGATTCCTTTGCCATTTCCTTGTACATTCCGGATTGATCCATAGCATCGACCTCGGAGTATAGCCTTGCCGCAGTCATTGCTTCCTCAGGGATCCCAAAAGCCTTTATATCCTTTAGAATAAGCTCGGTGAGCTTCTCATAGGTGCCGCTCCCCTTCATAAGAAGAGTCACCTCGTTATGCTCGGGAGCAATGCTATCCTTGTCAACAGCACTGTTTTTTTCAAGGTAGCTGTATATGCCGTCAGCCTGAGAATAATTTTTTCTGACAGCCTCCATTCTCGCCCTTGCAAGCATATATCTGTCTGTAACGGGATACTCCAGGGCATACTCGTCAAGCAGCTTTTCTGCACCCGCAGTCTCGCCTCTTGATATCAGCGCAAAAGCCATATCGAGATAGCCCTTTTCCGATACCGTTTCAACGGGATAGGAATTCTCTGATACTGTTTCAGGCAGAGCCGAAAACGTGACATTCACCACAAGCACGGCAACGAGAGCCATGGGAACAAGCGCCACTGAGGAGGCTATCCATGTCCTTCGGTGCTTTTTGTTGAACACGGCAAGAAGAACAGCCGCAAGAAAAGCCGCCCCGAACAGTATCAGCACAACTGTTAATGCGTTCATACTATACTTCCTTTCTTTTTTATAATGGGCATTACCCCGCCGCAGTGAAGCTCACAATTCACCCTCGGCAAAGAAACATATATATACTGATTATAGCAAAACTGACAGCCTTTTTCAACATCTTTTATCCACTTTATAAAAAATTACACGCAAAAAACCCCTTGTACGGAATAAGTACAAGGGGTAAATTTTGTTCAACTAAGGTTGAGTATTACTCGTAGATCTTAGCAACAACGCCTGAACCTACAGTTCTGCCGCCCTCACGGATAGCGAAGCGGAGACCCTCTTCCATAGCGATAGGTGTGATAAGCTCAACATTCATGTCAACGTTATCACCGGGCATGCACATCTCTGTGCCCTCGGGAAGGTTGATAACGCCTGTAACGTCTGTTGTTCTGAAATAGAACTGAGGACGATAGTTGTTGAAGAAGGGAGTATGACGGCCACCCTCGTCCTTGGTCAGTACGTATACATGACCCTGGAACTTTGTGTGAGGATGAACTGAGCCGGGCTTTGCAATAACCTGTCCACGCTCGATGCTCTTC
>ONFW01000195.1 GCA_900317215.1 uncultured Eubacteriales bacterium
AGTACAATTATTCAGATATGAGAATAAACCTTTTTGCCAGCGATTTGCATCTTTAAGATAGACATATTTAGCATCAGACCACCAAAGAATATCACCTTCGGTATCTTCTTTTATCCATGCATATATCTTATATTCAGTGGAAGCATCGTCTACTCTTTTTGCTACACCTGAAGCGATAAGGTCTAACACATACTGATCGTCGCCGTGATATGGTGCGAATGATTTGATACTTGTTCTGGACAATACTCTATTAAGCGCAGTATCCGCATTATTGTCAGGTTGAGTATTATTTACATAAAAATACGCCTCCGACCTTTTAGGCTCGGTGCTGAGATGTATCACTGGGGTAGTATCATTTTCAAGACGGGCGGCAAGAGATTCGGGGGTGTCTATCCATTTTTTCGTTATAACAATTGTCCCCTTTTCGTTGTCGGTAAACACAAAATAGCCCATGTCGTTTTTGCCGACAAGCATTCCGTTGCCCTTGATAGTGATCTCGTCCATGGGGGTTATCTCAACGGTATAAACTGTTGTGTCAAGCTCGTAATTCTCCGGCGCTTCCGTCTCCTGAAGCATATACGTGCCTGATCTCAGTTTTTCATAATATATCTGTCCTCTGAGATTTGTGGATTTTTCAAGCACAAAGCCTGATGTGTTCCACAAACGGT
Source organism: uncultured Eubacteriales bacterium (assembly GCA_900317215.1). GTDB lineage: Bacteria > Bacillota > Clostridia > Oscillospirales > Acutalibacteraceae > UBA1213. Next base: position 669 of record ONFW01000195.1, read on the forward strand.
ACTTTGCTCCGGAAACAGGCATCTCATCCGTCTTTCCCTCCTTCTGGAGCGTAAAGCTGTGATAAGGCTCATTATAAACCGATACAGTTCCGTTGAGCTCAGTTACGGGGGTAAAATCAGAGTCGATCAGCTCCTTGGGAGACTTGACTGTGATGAAGAAATGTGCGTTGTCATCAACAACAACCTTATATTCTATCGTTGATAAAATGTGATCTTCATCAGTTCTTGTCTCTGTAAGTGTATAGTTGCTGCCCTTTTCAATGTTTTTGAATACCACCCTGCCGTTTTCGTCCGAGGTCGCACGTACATTGACAGTGTTTCCGTATACTGATTCTCCCTGCAGAACAAATTCTGTTCCCTCGATAAGCTTCTGCTTCCTGACAAGATCTCTCTTGAAAAATTCGATGTCCGTGTGTATTCTCGGGTCGTCGGTGATCCTGAAAAAGTCGTTCTCATCAACCGGCTGGCCGTCTATCGTTACATTGCCGTGATCGTCCACTGCTACGGCAAAGGTGTGATCTATCGGAAGATAATCATCACTGTTTTCAGACTCCCAAAGCTCATATTCCCGACCCTTTTCGATGTTCTCAAAGGTGATGTGACCGTATTTGTCGGTCTTAGCAGTTATCTCTGTCTCTGTTCCATAATCAGAGGTGCCTTTTAATGTAAAGCCTATTCCCTTTATAGCCGGCTCACCAACCTCCGAGCCGCGCTTTTCTATTGAAAACGAACCTGCAACACGGTAATGTACCTCGGTGTTGTCCTGATGAATAAAATTCGACTGCTCGTTGCCAAGAAGATCGATCACTGTGTTGCTCATGTAGACGTTGTTGAAGCACACAGGGTCATCACTGCCCGTCTCGTCACTTTCCGGAGACATCATATATAGAATAACCGAAACAGCACTGCGGTAATCGAGTATATAATCATTACCCTCACTGTCGTAACGCAGATCAACAGCGACCGCCTTTGCTGCTGTTATGTCTCCGAAATCCTCTGCGCTTTTCCATACTTTTTCACCGTTCAGCATTTCCTCAAGGTCGTGATGTGATTCCAGATCCAGATTCTCTATCCCTGAAAGATAAACTACAGGCGAAATTCCCATTTCCTCCGCCTGACTCAGATCTGCGGACATCAGTGTTCCGTGCCACTCTGAGTGCTTGCCCTCGAAGCGGAAGTTTTCAAGAGAATCGAAAAGTATCATATTCTTCGCTCTTGAGATCGCAGAGGTGCTGTACCTGAGCTTGTAGCTGTATAGGCTCTTCTGGTGAACATTTGTTACCTCTGTAAACAGAGCCTCATCAACACTCTTTACCTTTTTGTATAGTCCTGTAAACGACGCAACAAGAAAACGCAACTGGCTGTCGTGCTCCGTATATACAAATCTGTCGCCTTCACAGTCAGGGTCAAGACCCTTCATAAGCTGACTTTCGCGGATATCTCCGCCGTCATCATTGCTGCCGTCTGTTATGCGTTCATTATCAGTCTCAAAAGCCGCGGAATTGTGCAGCACCGTGCCATATTCTATGATATTATCCCATGTGGTCACAGTATTGAAGGTCAGGATAGCTCTGCTGAACTGCTCCTTTACCTCGACTATAAGCATCGTC
>ONFW01000173.1 GCA_900317215.1 uncultured Eubacteriales bacterium
CTGAAGGCAGGCAGTACGCCCCCGCCCTCAACAGTGGTATAGGGTATTAACCTTATCCTTCTTCCCGAAAGCAAGCCTCCGTTTTGCCACTCGGCCTCCCTGACCTCCGGCATACCCTTGAAAAGCTCTCTGCTGCCGACTATCACACAATCTCCCGAAAAAGGCTCGTGCAGACAGTTTCCCGTATCGGTAAGTCCCTCGCCCGAAACCGTCACTCCTCCGGAGCTTACTGTTACCCTGCATTTTTGCCGGCTCTGTCTGAATCCCCCCGTGAGCCTGCCGATAAATCTCATGATGCAGTAGCAGATAAGGGTCAGTGCTATCAGCATAAGCGGCGATATCCCGATATACACCGAGCCGTTCCTCACCGTAAGCTCTTCGGGCGAAAACAGCATGAGCACAGCGGTCATGAAGCCGCAGTATACGAAGCTCACCGTGAACAGCAGAAGCGACGCTCTGACGTATTTCCTTACACCCTGAGGAGCAAATACCGCTGCACATACCGCAAACGCCTGCACTATACTAACGGCTGCCGAAAGCAGAAACGGCATGGGCGGCAAAAGCACTACAAAGGAAAACAAGCCTCCCATAACCGCTCCGAGCAACAGTCTCAGACGTCTGACATCGGCACAGAGCAGCTTTTTTACGGAAACAAGCATTATATAGTCGATTATCAGGTTTACGCAGAACAGCACATCGGCATAAATGACCGTACCAAACACCTGCCTTTTGTATGGCTATTATAAATCCTCGAGTATAATAATTATGTCGAAAACACAAACAACGCCTCCCCGGGCTATTTTTATTAATATGTTCACACGAACAGATGATGCTAAAAAAAGAACCGACGCAGCAAAATTTACCCTGCGTCAGTTCCCGTAATGCCTGCGGCAATGCTTATGCCACACTTTTATGTTCCCAAGCCGAAGCTTACAGCCAGAGCTTCATCCACCTTGTACATATCGCTGCTGTTCAGCGTTCCCATTTTTTCCTTGAGTCTTCTTTTGTCTATCGTCCTTATCTGCTCCAGCAAAACCACAGAATCTCTTGAAAGACCGCTGTTGTCCGCATACAGTCTTATATGCGTGGGCAGCTTTGCTTTTGAATCGCGGCTCGTTATTGCGGCTGCTATGACCGTCGGGCTGAACCTGTTTCCCACATCGTTCTGGATTATCAGGACAGGTCTGATGCCTCCCTGCTCCGAGCCTACCACAGGACTCAGATCTGCGTAGTAGATGTCGCCTCGCTTGATGTTCATGATATTTTCACGCTCCGAATTTTTATTTGCGGCAATACCGCCAAGCGATGTGTCGATATCAATATCTTACCCCAAATAATGCGGCTGTAATCATTGCTTATCATGTCAACACATTATATTTTATTCCCGTAAATATTTTTGGTGAGCGTTTTTTTGCAGATCTCTATGTATTCCTTTCCTTTTTGAAGCTAAATATGTATCATTTCAAAGCAATGACATATTAAAATATATGTCAGGTCAGCTGCTTTGATTACCCTGTGACGAGAAATATTTTTTAAGCTGCCCGATCCAGTCCTCCGCACTGCTTTTAAGAACAAGCCTTTCCATGCTGACAGGCTTGATTATTTCAAGCTCCGAGCAATGCAGACATTGACGCTGAAACACCTTTCTGCTGCCGCCGTACATCTCGTCTCCGGCAAGAGGATGACCAATATGGGAAAGATGTGTCCTTATCTGGTGGGTACGCCCTGTTTCAAGGCTGAGAGAGAGCAGCGTATGTCCGAAGGCGCTGCACAGGGCGATATAATGCGTTACGGCGCTGACTCCGCCTTCTCCCGCTTCACGCTGTATCGTATGACCCTCCTTTATCCTTATCGGAGCATCAACAGTACCGCTCCCCTCAAGAATACCCTCACACAGAGCAGTGTATTTCTTTTTTACGCTTGAGGATAAAAAAGTATGAGCATAGCCGCTTTTCGCAGCTATCACAAGCCCCGAGGTATCCTTGTCGAGCCTGTTTACGGCACGGAAGGTACATTTTTCTCCCTTTTGACGATAATAATACATCACTGCATTTGCAAGAGTATCCATTTGGTGCTCATGGACAGGGTGAACCGGCATGAACGGCGGCTTGTTCAGAACAAGCATCGTCTCGTCCTCATATACTATTTCGATCGGCAGTTCAACAGGCTCTATATCACTCTCGTCTGCGGGGAGCGTCAGTTCTATCCTGTCCCCGCCCTTGAGAACATCTATGCTTCTTACAGTTCTTCCGTTCACTGTCATCCCGTTTTCGGTACGCTTCAGCCTTGCAAGCAGGCGTGCTGAAACATTGCAGTGCTTTCTGAGAAAGCTTCTCACCGAGATACCGTCAAGCTCCTGCGCTACGATAAAACAGGGCATGATAATTCCCCCTTACTCCAGCCGCAGCAGCTCTGCAAGGCTCTCTATCCGGTAGTCGCAAAGCTCATCAGGCATCGTAACCTTGCAGCGGGGATCATAAAGGCAGGTATCAAGTCCGGAATTTCTTCCGCCCTTCATATCTGAGGTAAGAGAATCACCGACCACAAGTATCCTTGAGGTATCCTTTTCTTTGATATTCTCAAGCACAATATCAAAAAATGCCTTGTCCGGCTTTCCCACGCCCATGGCGTCTGAAACAAACATTCCCTTTACATATTCTCCCAGACCGGAGAGAGCAAACCGCCCTTCCTGAACAGTCTTTAGCCCGTTTGTTATAATATATATATCATAAACAGCCTTAAGCTCAGCCAGAGCCTCTCTCGCTCCGTCGATATAAAAGGCGTTCTTTGCAAGATGCCGGACATAGGAATCCGCAAGCATCTCGATACTGCTCCCTGTTTCCTTATAACCGTCAAAGCATTTTTCCAGCAGCTCACTGAATCGTCTGACTCTCATCTCGGAGCGGGTTATCTGCCCCAGCTCAATTTTCTTCCACAGGGCTGAATTTATACTGCTGAAGGCTGAACAGATATCATCATCGAACCGAAAGCCGTTTTCCGTCAATGCAGAGCGCAGCGCATGATATTCGCACTTCGGAAAATCAAATATAGTATCATCGGCATCCATAAGCAGGGTCGTATATTTCATTACTCCCTCTCCTTTCATTATTATGGATAGAATTATAACCTGTTTTCACGTCATTTTCAACCCCCTGCACACCGCAACGTCTTTTGACAAATATAGCTTTATCATTGGTGTATAATTGCAGATAACAGGTCTCCTGCGGGAGACAAATAATAATATCGGGGTGGTTTGTATGAAGGTCAATGAGCTTGCCGCAAAATATCCTCTATCCGGTCTTCTCAGTATTCGCAGCAATAAAAAGCTGCTCTCTCAGCTTGCTTGCTTTGGCTGCGGGTTTATTGCAGCAGGCGGAACTATTTTCGGCTCCTACTCGCCGTTCGGCATTTCCGCTGCTGCTGCTTTGCCTTTTTCGGGGGTTTTCTCCTCTCTGATAGGCTCCGTTCTGGGATATATCTCTTTTACGGACGGGTCTGAGCGTTTCAGATATATTGCCGCCATGCTCGCAGTTGTCGCTATAAGATGGACGCTCAATGATATCAAAAAGCTCAACAGACACTCTCTTTATGCGGCCGCAGTATGCTTTCTGCCTTCTATCGCAACAGGCTTTGCTGCAATGAGCGTTTCGGGCTTCAGAACGGACAGGGCCGTATTCTGTGTTCTGGAGGCTGTTATCGGAGCTGCTGCAGCTTATTTTCTTTCTAGAACTATAATTATTCTGCACGGAACAAAAAGCCTTCCCTCTCTGCTTCTGCCCGAGGCTGCCTGTCTTGTTCTTACCGGCTGCGTTGGCATTCTTGCACTTTCCGGCATCATGATAGGCCCCGTTTCCATTGGAAGGATCGCTGCCATTCTGTGCATTCTGATCGCATCAAGATACGGAAGCACTGCGGGCGGAGCTGTATCAGGGATATCTGCAGGCATCGTGCTGAGCATAGCCTCTGACGAGATGTTCTTCATAGGCTCCGCATACGCCTTTGGCGGACTTATCTCGGGAATATTCAGCCGCACCGGCAGGCTTGTCTCTTGTATCGTATTTACCCTGAGCTGCAGCGTGGTATCAGTACAGTCAGGAAGCCTTTCAACCGTACTTACGGTTTTCTATGAATGTGCAGGTGCCTCAGCAATATTTCTGCTTCTGCCCAAAAGCACAGGCAGCTTTCTTGCAGAGATTTTTTCCGACAAAAAAAAGGATGAGCAATGCACCGGGCTGAGACGCTCGGTCATCATGAGACTCGACTTTGCATCAAAGGCACTCTCTGATGTATCCTCCGATGTTGAGGAGGTCGCCCAGAGGCTCTCAAAGATAGTTACTCCCACACTTGACAGAGTATATGAAAAAGCGGTAGAATCTACCTGTCGGAGATGCGGTCTGAGAGTGTATTGCTGGGAGCACGGAGACGGAATGTCGCTCGAATATTTCAGAATGGCTGACGAAAGACTGAGAAAGCTCGGGAGCATTGAGCCCGGGGAGCTGTGCGAGGAGATCAAGAAGAAATGCTGCCGCAGCCCTGAGCTGACCGCAGCGATCAACAAAAGCTATAAAAGCTTCCTGGCCTCCGAGGCCGCAGCAAAAAGAATAGACGAGGTACGCTCGGTCGTTGCGGGACAGTTCTGCGGACTTGGGGATATACTCGGAGAAATGGCTGATGAATACGAAAGCTATGAGTATTTTGACAACGACATATCCGACAGGATATTTATGAAGCTCAAGGAGCTTGGCCTTGTTCCCTCGGACATAAGCTGCAGGGTGGATCACCTGGGCAGAATGACTGTAGAAGCAGAGATATATGACGAAGACAGAAAAAAAATAAACCGCGACCTTATTGTACGTGAAATATCCCGCATCTGCTCACGGAGATTTGAGCTGCCGGGAATGACCGCCGCCTTCGGCAGATGCAGGCTTGTTCTCAGCGAAAAGCCCTCTCTCGGGCTCGAGATAGCCTCAAGCCAGCATATCTGCGGAAGCGGTCTTTTGTCGGGAGATAATTTCAGATACTTCAACGACGGAATGGGCAGAATGGTCGCCGTTCTGAGTGACGGAATGGGAACCGGAGGACGGGCTGCTGTAGACAGCGGAATGTCAGTGAGTATTCTGTCAAAGCTTATCAAAGCAGGGCTCGGCTTCGGCTGCTCACTGAAGGTGGTCAATTCGGCTTTGCTTGTGAAATCGGGTGATGAATCACTTTCGACACTCGATGTCGTTTCGGTGGATCTGTTCACAGGGCATACGGATTTCATGAAGGCCGGTGCTGCTCTTTCGTTCATACGGAAAAACGGTGAGATGTACCGTGTAGAAACACCGTCTCTCCCTGTCGGGATACTTCCCGATGTCGAGTTTACGAGAACAGAGGACGAGCTGACAGAAGACGACATTATCGTAATGATATCGGACGGCGCTGTCGTTGACGGAGTCGAATGGATAGAGAGGATCATAATGAAATGGGGCAGCGAGAATATGCAGTCGCTTGCAGATCTGATAAACGATGAAGCGACCTCTCGCAGACAGGACGGACACGATGACGATATCACTGTGCTTGCAATGCGCATTTCTGCAGGCTGACGGTGATCGTCCGCAAGGAGGCAGAACATGAAGGGTAGACGAAAAAGACTGTACAACTCAAAGGATCAGCTCGTCAACATTATTATAATAGTGATCACCACTTTGCTTGTATGCACAGTGATATGCTGCATCCTGCTTTTCGGGCTTGAGAATGCATGCAGCAGAGAGATATCGAACGCATACAAAAGCACTGTATCAAAGCTTTCGAATGAAATACACGGAATAGGCGGACTGACAGGCGACATTCTTAACAATAGCTCATCAGCGAACAGCTCTGAGGCCGCCCAGCGTGACAAAACCGGAAGCGGTTAAACGTAATGGACGTTATCAGCGCACACACCGCCGCCTGTGCGGAAAAATTATTACTGCTTCCGCCTGACAGAATGAGTGCCGCAAAGAAAACAGATAGAGCTAAACACAGCGAATTCAGGGAGGCTGAAAAGCACAGCCGGAACTTGACATAAAGGCGGGCGTTTTGATACAATATTGACACTGTATAATAAAAGATAAGGATTAAAGGAAAAGAGGAACCAAATGGAAAACAGCAGAGTAATATCGGGCTTCAAGGATCTGATGCTCGACTCAAGGATCATGCACGCACTTGACGATATGGGCTTTGAAAGCCCGACCGAAATACAATCTCAGGCTATTCCTCTCATCAGAGAGGGAAAGGATATAATAGGACGCTCTCAGACAGGCACAGGAAAAACAATGGCTTTTGCGATACCCGCAATTGAAAAGATAAGACCTGAGGAGGGAAAGGTCCAGGCGCTGATAATGTGTCCGACAAGAGAGCTTGCCCTGCAGTGCAGTGAGGAGATCAAAAAGCTGACAAAGTATATCAACGGTATCAGAACAGCAGAGGTGTACGGCGGCGCTCCTATGGATAAGCAGATCACAAAGCTTAAGCGAGCAAATATCGTTATCGGTACTCCGGGAAGAATAATGGATCACATGAGAAGAAGAACGCTCCGGCTCGATCATATACGCTTTGTCGTACTTGACGAGGCTGACGAAATGCTCAGCATGGGCTTCAAGGAGGATATGGAAACTATCCTCAGAGAAACCCCCGAGGAAAGACAGACCGTTCTTTTTTCGGCAACGATGCCGCCCTCCATACTTGCGCTTACCGGTGAATTTCAAAGGGATCCTCAGTTGGTCGAGGTGAGCAGAAAGCAGCTTACGCTGGACAATATAGTCCAGAAATATGTTGATGTTCCAATGGGAAGAAAAACGGACGCTCTCAAGCTTCTTTTGCATTACTACCGGCCTTCGTTGGCAATGGTGTTCTGCAACACTAAAAAAATGGCTGACGAGCTGACGGAAAGTCTGCAGAAGGGCGGATTCAACGCCGACGCCATACACGGCGACCTAAAACAGTCTCAGAGAAACAGCGTTATGGATAAATTCCGCTGCGGCACGACAGCCGTTCTTGTCGCAACAGATGTCGCAGCAAGAGGAATAGATGTTAATGATGTCGAATTCGTATTCAACTACGATATTCCCCAGAACAATGAATATTATGTTCATAGAATAGGACGAACAGGAAGGGTCGGAAAGGACGGCACATCGATCACTATCTGCAGCGGCAGAAAACAGACGCTTGCCCTGACTGAGATAGTAAGAGGTCTGAAATGCAGCATTTCAGAGATACCCGTTCCCACAGGGGACGATATCAGAAGCAAAATGTATGAGAAAAATACCGAAAGTGTTGTTTCGGTACTTGAAAGCGGCAAGGGAAAGGCTTATACTGAAATGGTAAATATGCTGCTTGAAAAGGGCTACTCTCTTTTTGATATCGCTGCTGCAGCTTTGCAGATGAATTTCTCCGATCAGGAGATCCGTATCGCCGATATAAAGCAGGAGCGCAAGCAGTACGGAAAAAGGTCTGACACCGACTTCAGCAGGATCCTTATCGATATAGGCCGATCAAGTCACGCTGCGCCAAATCATATCGTCGCCTCTCTCACCGAAAGAAGCCCTCTCCACGGATCTGACATCGGCAAAATAGAGATATATGACGACTATTCCGTTGTTGCGATACCCTCAGCCTCCGTTGATGAGGTTCTCGACAGAATGTATGGAGCAAAGGTATGCGGCAGACCGGTAAAAACGAGCGTGTTTGAAGAAAAGCGTCATACACAGCCGCACTTCAGAGCCGGCTTGCCCGAAAATCACAGAAAAGACCGTAAAAACCGGCACCTCAGCGCAGTCTCCGATACAAGATCACAGCGCGGCGGAAGGAAGAACGGCTATACTCATAATTCACGGCGCAAGGGAAAATAAACAGCCCAACAGCAACGGAGTGAAACAGATGAAGAAAACAGCCATAGCAGCCCTATGCATAGCATCAACGCTTATTCTTTGCTCATGCAGTGGTGCCAAAAAGACCGAGGAAAGCCAATTCAGCTTTAACGGAAGCGCAAGAGTACCGTCAGTCTCATTTAACAGTGAACACAGCAGCAAGCCCGAGCCAGACAGCAAGCCGGACTCAGAGCAAAGCTCTGAAAGCAGTATTCAGAGCAGCGCCGAAGAGAGCGAGTTTCCCTCAGAGCTCCCCGAGGGACTGACAAAAGCCTCCAGAGGAAAGCTCAGATTCACAACAAGCGTGCTGTCTCTTTCTGTAACCTTTTCCGATGAATTCTGCGTTCTGAATGAGGACTACATTCCGCCTTATGGCATATATCTGCAAAACAAAGAGGGTACAGCCACTCTGCTGGTTGAGTCGGTCGGAGATAAGACCCTTACCTACCGTAACATGACAGCCTATCTCAGAGAACAGTATCCTGAGGCAAGAGTTTATGCGACCGATCACAAGGACGTTGTCTGCAAGATGAACTCCATAGACCGCAGCGGAAACAAGATATTCATTCTCCAGAAGCTGAGAGTAAAAACCGGCGGTTATAACTCAGCAGTTATCTGCTGCCGTCCCGAGGAACGGGAAAAATATGAAGCTGTTCTCAACGATATCACATTTTCATAAAAACAAAGGACTGCAGCATCGTTCTACGGTGTGCAGTCCTTTATTATTGATATCATATTCTTTCAAGTCTGCTCAGAAAAGCGGTAAAGTATTCCGGCAGCGGAGCAGAAAATGTGAGTGTCTGCTGTGTAACAGGGTGAACGAAGGATATATAGAACGCATGGAGGCATTGCCCCCCGAGAGAGGCAAGATATTTTTTTCCTCCATAAACAGGATCACCTGCCACAGGATGCCCTATATGAGCCATGTGAACCCTGATCTGATGCGTTCTGCCCGTTTCAAGAGTAAGCTCAATATGGGTGTAACCCTTGTAACGCTGCAGTACCCTGTAATGAGTGACAGCCTCACGCGAATTTTTAAGGGTAACAGTCATTTTTTTTCTGTCGGTCTGATGTCTGCCGATCGGAGCATTTACCGTTCCGCTTTCCTCTTTGATAACACCTGTTACTACCGCCTGATATTTTCTCATAAAGCTGTGCTCCTTTATCTGCTCAGCAAGCAGTCTGTGGGAACGGTCGTTCTTAGCCACGATAAGCAGACCGCTCGTGTCCTTATCTATACGGTGAACTATCCCCGGACGGAGCACACCGTTTATGCCCGAAAGCGAACCCGAGCAATGATAAAGCAGAGCGTTGACAAGAGTCCCCTCAGGATTGCCCGCAGCAGGATGCACCACCATTCCACGGGGCTTGTTTACTACAAGAAGGTCATCGTCCTCATATACGATGTCAAGTGGTATATTCTGCGGCCTTGCTTCTGGCATAACAGGATCTGATAAAGTCACGAGTATCCTGTCCCCTGCCCTGAGCCTCAGATTCTTTGAGGGTACGGCGCCGTTCACGGTGACGCTGCCGTCTTCGATCAGCTTTACCACAGCCGAGCGTGTCAGCTCTCCGTCCGCCTGCGATATGAATTTATCTATCCTGTCGCCGATGTTTTCCTCGCCTGCAAGATATTCCTTAGTCTGCATTCTCCTCACCGTCCGGCTCTTCCTGTTTAGCTTTATCATCATCTCCGCCTTCCGCCGCCTGGGCAGCAGCGTCAGCGCCGTTTTCTGTGTTGACTGCGGGAACGGGCTTTTTGCCTGTCTTATCACCATGGAAAAGCAATGCGGCAATGAACATGATGGCTCCTGCGGTTATACAGTAATCAGCAAAATTGCATACGGGCGGGAAGAACGAAAGGGAAATATAATCGACAACAAAGCCTCTGAATAATCTGTCGATGAGATTTCCCAGACCGCCGCCAATCATCAGCATCGCTGATACAAGGAACAGCTTTCCTGTCATTTTTTTCGATATTATCAGCCAGATAAAAATACCGATCAGCACAAAGGTTATCACGGCAAACAGCCAGACATGATCCTGAAGCATTCCGAAGGCAACTCCTCTGTTCTCGACATATACGAACGAGAGCAGATCGCCGAGCACCTTTACCGGACCGGATTCCGCTACGGTCTGAAGAATAAAGTACTTTATCAATTGATCCAAGCCTGCAATAACTGCGGCAGCAGCCAGCACTATTGTCAAGGTCACAATTAATCACCTGCCTAAATAATTCGGAGCTGTGCTCTCCGCTAAAAAATTGCACGGTATCTGTTTGCGGATACCGTGCTCTGTCAGTTTATCTATGATCGCTTATCAGCCGTCAATAACTGCGGCGCAGCGCGCACAGAGGGTCTTGTGTACGGGATGCTGACCTACAGTATTGCTGTATATCCAGCAGCGCTCGCACTTCTCACCCTGAGCATGAGCTACCTCAACGCCAAGCTCACCCTCGCCGCCGTTCACGATCTCAACGTCAGACACTATGAACGAGGCTGCCAGCTCCTTTTCTGCTTCCTTAAGGAAGTCAAACTGCTTTCCTGCAGCGGTAAGAGTCACCTTTGCCTCGAGTGATGAACGGATCTTCTTTGACTTGATCTCGACCTCAAGGGCCTTCTTTACCTCGTCTCTTGTCTCGTGTATCCTGTCCCACATTGAGATAAAGCCTTCATCAGGCTTTACGCCCGTAAGAGCAGGCATTTCGTTATAAAGAACATTTTCTGCATTTGCTTTTTTGTCATGAGGCATGAATCCCCATATCTCATCGGAGGTATAGGCAAGAACAGGAGCTATCATTCTTGTCATTGCGTCGAGTATCATATAAACAGTCGTCTGAGCGGCGCGTCTGAGAGATCCGTCCTTCTTTTCGGTATAGAGTCTGTCCTTGAGAACATCAAAATAGAAGTTGGACATATCTACCACGCAGAAGTTATGGATAGCCTGATATACCTGATGAAAATCAAATTTGTCATAGCCGTCACGAACCCTGACATTCAGAGCATCCAGCTTTGAAAGCGCCCACTTGTCTATCGGAAGAAGCTCGTCCATTGATACGCTGTCGGTATCGGGATCAAAGTCGCTGATATTTCCGAGAATGAATCTTGCGGTATTTCTTATCTTTCTGTATGCCTCCGAGAGCTGCTTTAAGATATCGTTGGAAATGCGGACATCGGAATGATAGTCGCTCGAGGCCACCCAAAGTCTGAGGATATCTGCGCCGTACTGATCGATAATAGCCATAGGGCTGAGTCCGTTGCCCTGCGACTTGGACATTTTTTTGCCCTCCATATCTATTACCCAGCCGTGGGTTACAGCCGCCTTATACGGTGCCTTGCCTCTTGTTGCGATAGCTGTGAGAAGCGACGACTGGAACCAGCCTCTGTACTGATCCGCACCCTCGAGATAAAGATCAGCCGGCCATCTGAGATAGGGTCTTTCCTCGCAAACCGCTGCATGAGAAACGCCGGAGTCAAACCAGACATCCATGATATCCTTTTCCTTATCAAATTCCCTGCAGCCGCACTTCGGGCAGGCAAAGCCCTCCGGAATGATCTCAGCAGCATCCTTGGCGTACCATGCGTCTGAGCCCTCCCTTGCAAAGAGCTCGGCAACGGCATCCATAGCCTTCTTGTCTATAACAGGCTCACCGCAGTCCTTGCAGAAGAAGATCGGGATCGGAACGCCCCATTTTCTCTGACGGGAAATACACCAATCCTTTCTTTCTCTTACCATTGAGGTTATCCTGTCCTCACCCCA
>ONFW01000181.1 GCA_900317215.1 uncultured Eubacteriales bacterium
GCTCAAAGATAATGCTCCAAATTTGTCCCATGCACATCAGTATGACGGTTGCGATAATAGTCAGACCTGTCCAGACGGAGAAGAGGGGGAGAGCAAGCTTTTGTGAGTCCTTGTCGGGGGAGGGAGCAGGCGGAGGGATGTTTTCCGTTTCGTTCTGATAAAATGTATTCTCCTCTGTGACATTGCCGTATCCACTGTAATAGCTGTTCTGACTGTAGCTGTCATTGCCTGTGTATCCGGTATTATCCGGTCTGTAAAATGAGGTCTGACCGGTCTGTTCCGCATTGCCGTATTGCGGATAGCTGCCGTAGCTATATGGATCGTATCCGTCAGACGTTCCACTGCCGATAGGACTGTCGCTCCCGTCGGGATAAGCTTCGAGGGGACTTTGAGAACGTGGTCTGCTGCCGATAGGACTGTCGCTCCCGTCAGGATAAGCGCCGAGGGGACTTTGAGAACGTGGCCTGTTGCCGATAGGACTGTCGCTCCCGTCAGGATAAGCTCCTATGGGGCTGTAGTTTTCGTTCGGCAGATGCGTTGCAGTGTTTGTGCTTCCGTTATACCCCTGAAAGCTGCCGTCGGAAGGACGATTTTTCAGATACCACGGCACAGTCCTCTGTGCTTCCTGCTCACCGGAGCTGCTGTCTGTGTTGAATAAGTTGTGATTGTTGTTCATTATAGCTCACCTCTGATAAATGATGCTCAGCCGTTGAGGAACTCAACAAAAAATGCAAAAATGCAGGAGGCATAGAATAAAAACCCGAAAAATCTGAACATAAAAGTGGAACTCTCACGCATACTGATATCCGTGATGAAGGTCGGCTGATTCGGGTCGATGAGTATGTCCCTCCGTTTTCCGACAATGGGCTTGTCGCTGCTTGTATAGGCATTCTCTGAGGAGGTATACTTCTTTCCGTTAAAGGTATATTCATAGGTGGCCTTATAAACCTTTGTACGGTGGTTTCTGCCGGCATGACTGTGGTGACTGTCTACTTTGCATATCGTGGCCTTCAACCTTACCGAGCACCTTTTCCTTCTCGCATTATATGACCATGTCGGAACAATGAGCATAAGAGACGCTATTAGAAAGAACAGCAGCAGCATCATATTTGCCTGAAAATTTTTATTGAACCATAAAAGCACCTTCGGCTTGTTGATGCACAGCAAAGTGACTATGCCTATAAATGAAGCACTCAGACCTATGTTGATCAGTGCAGTACGCAGTTTGTTTGTTGGTGACGTGATTATGTAGAGAGTGATGAGCGGAATGATCTGGAACAGCTCAAAGATAATGCTCCAATTATGCCCCATGCACATCAGTATGACGGTTGCGATAATAGTCAGCCCTGTCCAGACGGAGAAGAGGGGAAGAGCAAGCTTCTGTGAGGTCTTGACGGGGGAGGGAGCAGGTATGGAACTGTTTTCCGTTTCCGCCTGATAAAAAGTATTTTCCTCAGTGGTGTTGCTGTACCCGTTGTAATAGCTGTTCTGACTGTAACTGTCATTGCCTGTGTATCCTGTATTATCCGATCCGTAATATGAGGTCTGACCGGTCTGCTCCGCATTGCCGTATTGCGGATAGCTGCCGTGGCTATATGGAGCATGTCCGTCAGACGTTCCACTGCCGATAGGACTTTCGCTCCCGTCAGGATAAGCGCCGAGAGGGCTGTCAGGATCGGAAAAACCGTAACCGTTATTCATAATTTGTCACCTCAAAATAATCTGGTATGTTTCAAATCAGGATAGTGATGAAAAGCCCGATGATGCCAAACAATGCAAATACTCCTCCGAATATAGAGAATATTATTATTCCGTTGCGATGCATCACGGCGTCAGTGATATAGGTGGGATCGTCAGGGTCGACATAAACTGCGCCCTTCATACCGACGACAGGGGTATAGGAGTTGGAAAAGACGTCCTCTGTTGCAGTATATCTGATCCCCAGAAAGGTATATTCAAATTTGGGGCAATACGTAATATTCTTCTTTCTTCGATTTCCTGTTCTTCTGTTCTGTTTGTGCTTTAATACCTCGATCACAGCGGCTTCGACCTTCCTTGTGCATCTGAAGGTTCTGGTTCTGTAGTTTGTGATAGGATAGGCTATCATAGCTGCGCCTAAAAGGACAAAGATAAGCGGCAGCAGACAGACAAGGACATTCTGAGAGCAGTATGCAAGCCTTTCAGGAGCTGAAAAACGGAAGGCTGCTACCGCACACATATATACACAGCTTGACACTATACATATTACAGAGCCTCGGAGTTTTCTGTTATATCTGAAGGCTGAAAAAGCGGTGACAAGACCTGTGATCTGAATTATTTCAAATATTATGCTCCATGTTTCACCGAGGATAGAGAGGATCACTGTAAATATCACGGTGAGGGTCATCCATCCGAGAAAGAGGATACGCGCAGACTTGGGAATGCTTTTTCTCAGCTCCTTTACGGTTACGCCGCTGTCTGAGGTCGTTATGCGAGTGGTGAAGCCGTCATTCTGAGTCACCGTATCATTTACGTGTTGTGGATCGCCGCTGTTATACACCGTGTTTATGTGCGCCTGAGAGCTGCCTTGTACGGTTGCGTTGTTTAGAGAATAGCTCCCTGTAGAGCTGCCGTTGTAGCCCGGATAGCGCCCTATAGGACTTCTGCTTTCGCCCAGATAGCTCCCTATAGGACTTCTGCTTTCGCCCGGATAGCTCCCTATAGGACTTCTGCTTTCGCTCGGATAGCTTCCTATAGGACTGGTGCGATTTAATGCTTCTCTGTTGGTCAGAAAATCATCGTTCTCCGAAAATCCGAAGGTGAGGTCGTTATAATCGTATTGATCCGGTTCTTCCATAAAAAGCTCCTTGTTCCGGAGGTTTTTCGTGTAATTGCTCCGGGTATTATTAATAAAAAACTGATACTAATAATTATAATACGTTTTTTAAATTATTACAATCAATGAAACTACGATATTACAGCAAAAAAAATAGGAGAATTGCAACAAAACAGCCATTGTGATGTGAAAAAGAAAGCAGAACTAAGGTGCAGATTATCAGTAAAGAGTGCCGGCGGCAAATTTCAACAAAAATATTGCCTTTTAAAAATAAATTTGTTATAATATCCATAAGTATACAGATCTGACAATGCTATGCTCTGAAAAAACCAATGAGAGGCTGATAATTTTGAGCGATAAGAAAAAAGACGAAGAAAAAAACAAAAAGGACGGAGCCTCTGCTCAGACTGAAAAAACAGGGAAACAGTCTAAGGGAAGCAAAGCCTTAAAGTCTGAAAAGCAGGAGAAGGCTCCTAAAGCGCTAAAAAACGAAAAGCAGGAAAAGGCTCCTAAATCAGAAAAACAGGAGAAGCTCCCCAAAACGTCAAGTGTTGAAAAGCAGCCGAAGACGGTCAAGGGAAGAAAAAAGGCTTCGGGCGAGAACGACGCTGTGCTTACTCCTGTAAGGCTTTATTCCCCTGCCGATTTCCCGTTCCATAACAGGGAGCTGAGCTGGATGGATTTCAACAGCCGCGTGCTTGAGGAGGCTTTTGAAAAGGATAATCCCGTGCTCGAAAGGGTCAAGTTCCTTTCGATAACAGCGTCCAATCTTGACGAGTTTTTTATGGTGCGCGTTGCGGGCGTAATGGACAGGATGCATTCAAAGCCCAATGTTCCCGATGAGTCCGGAATGACTCCGGTACAGCAGTTTGACAAGCTGAGCGAAAAGATACACGAATTTGCAAAGAAGCAGTATTCCTGCCTTCACCGCTCGATTATTCCCGCGCTGAAAAAGAACAAGCTCCGCTTTTTCAAGATAAACGAGCTTTCAAAGCAGCAGAAGCAGAAGGTCGATGAATATTTTGATAAGTTTATTTTCCCGGTGCTGACCCCTCTCGCGGTAGATACCTCAAGACCCTTCCCTCTGCTCGCTAACAAAAGTCTGAATATAGCGGTAAGACTGCTGAAGGACGGCGAGGATATCTTTGCAGTGGTACAGGTGCCGTCCATAATCCCGAGATATTTTGAGGTGAAGGCTGAGCAGGGAAGAGCCTTTGTAATGCTTGAGGATATTATTATAAGCAGGCTTTCGGAGCTGTTTGAGCTATACAAGATACAGGCGTGCTGTCTGTTCAGGATAACAAGAGACTCCGACCTTGATATAGACGAGGAGGCGGACGATCTTCTTGTTGAGATAGAGCATTCTCTCAAAAAACGTCAGAGGGGAGACCCTGTCAGGCTTGAGATGATCTCAAAGTCTGATGAGGAGCTGAAAAAATTTCTTGTCAATATGCTCGATGTTGGAGAAAAGGAGATATATGAGGTCTCAGGGCCGCTCGACCTTACCTTCTTTTCAAAATTCGGAGGTCTTGAGGGACTTGATGAGCTTCGCTTCAGCCCGATAACTCCGGTCAATCCGCCTGCGGATTTCTTTGGCTATGACGATGTGTTTGAGGCTATCAGGCAGAAGGACAGAATGGTGCATCACCCCTATGAGAGCTTTGAGAGTGTTATCAAGTTCATCAATCAGGCTGCGAATGACGAGGATGTTCTTGCTATAAAGCAGACGCTCTACCGTGTAAGCGGAAACTCACCGGTAATTGCGGCGCTGATAAAGGCTGCGGAAAACGGCAAGCAGGTAACGGTGCTTGTTGAGCTTAAAGCAAGGTTCGATGAGGAGAACAATATCGGCTGGGCAAAGAAGCTCGAAAAGGCAGGCTGTCATGTGATATACGGACTTGCCGGTCTTAAGACCCACTGCAAGATACTGCTTGTGGTGAGAAGAGAGCAGGACGGGATCAGAAGATACCTTCACATGGGTACGGGCAACTACAACGATATTACCGCCCGCTTCTACACGGATATCGGAATGTTCACCTGTGATGAAAAGTTCGGTGAGGACGCCTCTTCTCTGTTTAACGTAATTACAGGCTATTCTACTCCTCCGGTTTATAATAAGATGAAGGTGGCTCCTACAGGACTGAGAAGCTTCTTTGCTGAGATGATAGAAAATGAGACGGAAAATGCAAGAGCCGGACTTCCCTCGGGAATCACTGCAAAGATAAATTCTCTTGTTGACCCCGAGATAACAAGACTTCTCTATAAAGCGTCTCAGGCAGGAGTAAGGATAACCCTGATAGTCAGGGGGATATGCTGTCTTGTGCCGGGAATAAAGGGGATAAGCGAGAACATACAGGTGAGGAGCATTGTCGGTCAGCTCCTTGAGCACAGCAGGATCTTCATTTTTGAAAACGGCGGTATCAAGAAGATATACATGGGCTCCGCAGACTGGATGCAGAGGAATCTTGACAAGCGCGTTGAGCTTGTGTTCCCGATAGAGGATCCTGAGCTTATCGAGCGCTCGTTCGGCATCGTGAACAGGATGCTTAAGGACGTTCTCAACACGAGAATACAGCGAGCTGATACTTCCTATGAGCTTCTTGACAGAAGGGGCAAGAAGGTGCATAACTGCCAGCAGGAGTTTTCCGATGAGGCAAAGAAGGCGCTTGCGTCAAAGAAAAACACCGTGAGAGAGGAAAGACAGTTTATCCCCCTTACAGGTGAAAACTTTAAGCATAGCAATGAGAATAATTCATAAAACTTTATTGTTTTTTAAAAAAAAATGGTGTAAAATAGTTTTGACCTTATACTAATAAATCTTACTTATCAGGTAAAGGAGTGTTTTTAATGAAAAGAGTCGGCATTCTGACAAGCGGAGGAGACTGTCAGGGACTTAATTCCGCAATAAGAGGCATAGCAAAGGGACTGTATGAGTATTACGGAAAGAAGGTCGAGATCTACGGCATAATCGACGGCTACAGAGGACTTATCAACGGAGAGTATCGCCTTATGAAGCCCGAGGATTTTTCCGGGATACTTACAAGGGGCGGAACTATCCTCGGCACCTCGAGACAGCCCTTCAAGCTCATGCGCGTTATCGACGATGAAACGAGCGTCGATAAGGTTGCTCAGATGAAGAAGCATTATGCGGAGATGAAGCTTGACTGTCTTGCGATACTCGGCGGAAACGGGACCCACAAGACGGCGAATATGCTTTCTGAGGAGGGCTTGAACGTCGTTACTCTTCCCAAGACGATCGACAACGATATCTGGGGAACAGATGTTACCTTCGGCTTCCAGAGCGCTGTAGATATTGCCACTCATGTAATAGACTGCATCCATACTACAGCCACATCTCACGGCAGAGTTTTTATAGTTGAATGTATGGGGCACAAGGCTGGCTGGCTTACCCTTCATGCAGGTATAGCAGGCGGCGCAGACGTTATCCTTATCCCTGAGATACCCTATGATATCAACAAGGTCATTGACTGCATCAAGTCGAGAACAAAGACCGGCAAGACCTTCTCTATCCTTGCCGTTGCTGAGGGCGCTATCTCCAAGGAAATAGCAGAAATGCCCAAAAAGCAGAAGAAGGAGGCTATTGCCAATCTGATGTATCCGTCAATATCCTACAAGATAGCTCATGAGATCGAGGAGGCTACCGGTCAGGAGACAAGAGTTACCGTTCCGGGGCATTTCCAGAGAGGCGGAAGCCCGAATGCTTATGACCGCTTTATTACTACACAGTTCGGCGCTGCTGCAGCTAAACTCATAATCAAGGAAAAATACGGCTTTATGACGGCTATGGTAAACGGCAAGGTCGTACCCGTTCCGCTTAGCGAGGTTGCGGGCAAGCTCAAGGAGGTCCCCGTAAACAGTAAGGTCATCAAGGCGGCAAAGGATATAGGCATAAGCTTTGGCGACTGATAAACTGCATATTACTTTTTTGGAGGATTTGATATATGGCTCAGAACTTAAGCAAGTCCGATCAGCTTCAGCAGGAGAATACTTCTGCAGGCTCGGGCATAGGAGAAAACAACCTGATAATGAAGGAGCGCAAGAGATGGCTGTTTTTTGGCATCCCGTGGACCTTTACAAAATACAGCATCTGGACAAAAAAGCTTATAATAGAGCAGGGCTTGTTCAGAAGCGTTGAAAACGAGATACTTCTTTACAGGATAGTCGATATGACTTATTCAAGGACCCTTTTCCAGAAAATATTCAAGCTTGGTACCCTTGTGGTCAATGCTTCCGACAAGACAACTCCTATTCTTGTTATTAAGAACATCAAGCATTCAAGGGAGTTCAAGGAGAAGCTCTCCGAAATGGTCGAAAAGGACCGTATCAGAATGAAGATGCGTCAGAGCGAGTTTGTTGACATCGGCATACCTGATTTCGGGGATCATGACGGTGACGAAATATTCTGAAATACCTGCACTTGAATAATATGGGCTGTGAAAAAGCTGCCGCAGATCATCTGACCTGCGGCAGCTTTAATAATCCTTTTTGTTTTTCGATTATCCTTTTCTCAGAAAAGCAAGCAATCATAAACGGTATCCTGCCTGAGAAATGCGTTGAACAGCTCGCCCTTATAAAAACGATCATTTGACGACCTTGACGTTGCAGTACACGGTCTTGCCGTTGTACGTCTTGACGAGAACATAAGCGGTGCCTGTTTTGAGAGCCTTAACAACACCGTTGGAATCTACCTTGATGATCTTGTCGTTGCTCGGGGTAAAGGTTATGCCGCATGATGATGAACCGTCGGGAAGCTTCACCTTGAGCACTGTGCTCTCGCCTTTTTTTAGAACTATAGAGGTCTTGTCAAGGGATATGGAGGAGGGAGCCTTGTTGACAAATACCGTGCATTTTGTAGTCTTGCCGTTTGCTGTCTTTGCCGTTACAACTACCTTGCCTGTCTTATGCGCCGTAAGAAGTCCGCTGTTCTTGTTGATCTCTGCAGTCTTGGGGTCGCTTGACGTGTAGGTGATATTATAGGCTGCCGAGCCTGTGTTCACACTGCAGTTGAGGGTGGCTTTTTCGCCTGCTCCTACCGTGATACTGCCTTTTTCAAAGGCGATTGACTTCGGGGCGGCTTTTACCGTGACCTTGAGACTTGCGGTCTTTCCGTTTTCAAGAGAAGCGGTGACTACGGATGTGCCTGTTCCTGTTGCTTTGATCTTTCCCTGATCGTCAATGGAAAGCACCTTTTTGTTTGATGAGGTCCATTTTACATTGGATCCTGCTGAGGTGAGCAGAGACTTTAGCTTTGCTGTTTCGCCCTTGCCGAGCGTGAGAGTAGGAGTTTTGAACCTTACGCTTACCTCGGGAGGAATTATGTTGATATCCTTCTTGATCTTTTTGCCGCTCGGAAGAATTATCGTAAGCGTGCATTTGCCGACGCCCTTAGCTGTGAGAGTATTTCCGTCAAGACTTAACAGCCTGCTGCTGTCTGTTGTGATCCTGCATGAAAGTCCCGGTATGAGTCTTGAAGTGATCGTCGGGAAGATATAAGTGCGTCCCTTCTGCAAGGTTATCGTCGAGCCGTCTGAGGACAGAGAAAGCTCCTGAGTTGTCTTTTCGGTAACGGAGTCAAGCGCAGAAACGCTGAGCGATGCAGCCGATGTACCTGAAAGAGCAAGACAGGCGAGCAGTATGGAGGCTGCTCTTTTGATTCCGGTTTTCATAATAAACACCTCCTTGATTTTTTAAAAACAAATTCCGCTTTTTACTCGAACGCTGATACACAATTTCAGAGAATTGCATAAGGAGCCTCAGTGAAGAAAGGCTTGTTCAATTGCTCCAATATTTTCTGTCGAGGCTTCTGAACTGCACGGCTTCAAAAATATGCTCTCTTCTGATGACCTCTGAGCTGTCCATATCAGCAATAGTTCTTGCGACCCTGACTATCCTTCCGTAAGCCCTTGCCGAAAAGCCCAGCGCTTCAAAGGAATGTTTGATAACGAGCCTTGCGCTGTCATCCATGGGGCAGAATTCCTCCTGCATTGCCGGAGTCATGCGGGCATTACAGGTGATATCCGTGTTTTTGTAGCGATCTGTCTGGATCCTCCTTGCCTTGTTGACCCGCTCTTTTATCGCCGCAGAGCTTTCCTCGTTTACTGCTCCGGAAAGAGCGTCAAATTCTACGGGAGGGACCTCAACGTGAAGATCAAGTCTGTCGAGCAGCGGACCCGAGACTCTTGCAAGATATTTAGCGACCGCCTGTTTTGAACAGGTGCATTTTCTTGTCGGATGACCAAAATAACCGCACGGACAGGGATTCATAGCAGTGACGAGCATTACCGAGCAGGGGTAGGTCAGAGTTGCGTTGACCCTTGAGATAGTAACAACGCCGTCCTCTATCGGCTGACGCAGAATCTCCATAGCATTTCTGCTGAATTCGGGCAGCTCATCAAGGAACAGGACTCCGTGATGAGCAAGAGAGATCTCACCGGGGTGAGGAATTGCCCCTCCTCCTGATAGACCTGCTGCGGAGACTGTGTGGTGGGGAGAGCGGAAGGGTCTGTGTGTGAGCAGGGGAGAGCCCGCAGGAAGAGCACCTGCGATCGAGTGGAGCTTAGTTGCTTCTATCATTTCCTCAAAGGTCATATCGGGAAGGATCGTCGGCAGTCGTTTTGCAAGCATGCTTTTTCCGGCTCCGGGGCTTCCTATGAAAA
Source organism: uncultured Eubacteriales bacterium (assembly GCA_900317215.1). Taxonomy (GTDB): domain Bacteria; phylum Bacillota; class Clostridia; order Oscillospirales; family Acutalibacteraceae; genus UBA1213. Next base: position 9,493 of record ONFW01000181.1, read on the forward strand.
GTACGTTGTGACCTCCGCAGGCCGCGATTTCAAGGGCTCTTTTTGCCGTTGTCTGACCCTTTACATCGGAAAAGTCTATCGGGTAGACCATATCCTCCGGGGTCGGCAGTTTTCTTTCCATGGGGATGATCGGCTTTCTGCCCCTGAAATGCATTACAAGCTCTGCTACCGTTCTGACAGGCATGATCTCTATCCCTTCCACAACGGCTCCCTCGGCGGCGTTGTCATAGGGGACAAAAAAGCGTCTGACGCCGTTTTTCTTTGCTTCTATCGCCATAGGCAGGATACCGTTTACCGGTCTTGTTTCACCGCTGAGAGAAAGCTCTCCGATGAAGGCGCAGTCCGAGATATCATTGTTCAGTGAGCCGGCAGATAGAAGTATAGACATGAGTATAGGAAGATCATAAAGCGAGCCTGTTTTTTTTACGTCGGCAGGCGCAAGATTGACGATGACCCTTCTGAGCGGAAATTCAAAGCCGCTGTTTCTGATAGCAGCCTTGACCCTTTCTCTCGACTCTTTTATTGCAGCATCGGGCAGTCCGACTATTTCAAAGCTGCTCATTCCTTTTGAGATATCTGTCTCGACACTTACCTCGTATGCGTCCATGCCGAAAAGTCCCATGCTTTTAACCCTTACGACCATGCTGCATCTCCTTTGCAAACGCATTCTTTTCTACTATAATTATAATGCAGAAGCGCCTTTTTTACAATGACTTATCCTCACATGACAACACGTTAAAACATACAAAGTTTGTCGCAGTATTTAGGCAAAGCAAACAAGGTGATACATGCTTTGGGTGAAATTCTTGCAGGTGAATATGTGAGCATGTTTTTACCATGGATCCTCCGTTGATATTGCTTCTGCCTTTCGGAATGAATGTCGCAAAGAAAACAGACAGAGCTAAACACGGCGCAGTGCCTGCGCTGTCGATTCGCGCCCTCGCTCGCTGCGCTCGCTCACTTCGTTAGCATATATAACTTTAAAGCCGCGGTTTCCGGCACGGGCAAGGCGCAGCCTTGCATGATGCGCTTCCGCCGTCGCACGCCGTATGGCGTGCTTTCCGGCTGCTTCTTTATGAAATTAGATTTTATTCTTCTGTCAGCCTTTCCGTGCCTTTTTTCATTACGTTTACACAACTAAGGTCGGCACGGAGAAACATACAGCCGGAGCAGACCTTTATGGTCTGCGAGGCGGTGGCACGTTTAAAAACTTGCTGCGTCAAAACTCGACAGCGCAGGCACTGCGCCCGTGCGGTCACGCACTGCGAGCGTATGGGGTTGAATTATTCAAGAGGATAGGATATTATAATAATAGCATACAGAATATCAAATACTGAAGGAGGAATTGCTATGAAGTGTCCGGTCTGCGCTGCGGAATGTCAGGCGGAGGATATGTTCTGCGATAACTGCGGAGCTCCTCTGATGATAATGGACGACAGAATGAAGGCTCTCACGGCCTTTCTCATCTCAAAGGAGATAATAAGCTGTGCGGAGGAGCTTGAAAAAACTGTGGAGCTCAGCTTCAGCTTCGGTACCGATGACGGTCTTTTCAGTATGCCGCCGATAGAACCGATACGCTGTCCGCTGTATTATACCGAGAACGACATAAGGCATGCGCTTGTCAGGGAAAAAAGGATAGGTTCCGTTGATTTTCATGTTCTGCCCGATTTTTACAATGTCATATCTTATTACAGAGTGAATGCATCTTCTATCCCTGCCGATGAAAAACGTCCTGAGGAGTGCGGAGCGCCTGTGCTTGCGGAGGTGCTTGCAAACAGGAAAAACAACACGGTCTCTCTGATTTATTGCCACAGAGCCGAGATGGTATCGAGAGCCGGCCCGATGGAGTGTCTCTACGGCTGCCCGACAGCCTCAGAGATAGAAAAAAGATTTGAGGGCGCAGTACAGACTGCGGAGATAATTGATGTCGATTGATAATGAATACGGACTTACAACTCTTTTCTGGGAGGCGACCCTCAGGTGCAACGCAAGGTGCGAATTTTGCGGAAGCGGCTGCGGAGACGTGTCCTGCTTTCCCGATGAGCTGACAGGAGACGAGATACGCTCTGCACTGCTCGATATCTCACGGAAGCTTGACCCTTCGGGGATAATGCTGAATATCACAGGCGGAGAGCCGCTTGTAAGAAGGGATGTCTTAGATGTTGCGGCATATGCCGCAAAGCTGGGCTTTCCTTGGGGCATGGTGACTAACGGCTCTCTGCTCAGCGATGAGAATATCTCAAAAATGAGTCGCGCGGGTATAAGAACGCTCACGGTCAGCATAGACGGCTGCAAGGAAACACATGAAAGGCTTCGTCACCTTGAAGGGTGCTTCGACAGGATCATCAGCTCTCTCAGACGGATAAGCGCACTTGGTGCAGCAGAGCATCTTCAGGTCACTACTGTAGTAAACAGACAGAATATCTCCGAGCTGGAGGAGCTGCGTGAGCTGCTGCTCGGGATCGGTCTGGACAGCTGGAGAGTGGTCACAGCCGACCCGATAGGCAGAGCTAAGAACAACAGCTCCGTTTTGCTTGACAGGGACGGCATGAGAAGATATTTTGAATTTGCAGAAAAATACCGCAGCGATCCGGTGCTTCCCGTAATACAGAGCTGTTCACATTATTTCGGTGAATGGGAGCACAGGCTGAGAAGCAGAAGCTTTAACTGCGGCGCAGGAAGAAGGGTGGCAAGCATTCTCTATAACGGGGATATCTTTGTCTGCCCGAATGTCGAGCGCAGGAAGGAGCTTATTCAGGGAAATGTCAGAGAACATTCGCTTGCGGAAGTATGGAGCAGCGGCTTTGAGTTTTTCAGAAGAAGGGAGCGTACCCTTGCGTCGGAATGCAGGGAGTGCTATTATCGTGACTCCTGTCTCGGAGACAGCCTTCATACATGGAGCTTTGACGATAACAGTCCGCGGTTCTGCATTAAGGAGTTTTACAGCGAAAGTGAGCTTTCGGAATACAGCCGGAGGGAAAAAGGCTTTCGGGAAGCAATGAATGAGCTGAAAAAGGAATGTGCTTCTCCGGCAGTATTAAGGATCAGCAGCAACCTTCCCTGCACAGGCAGGGTGGTGCTTGAAAGGCGTGCATCAGAGCAGCTTGTCTCCTTTTTTGATTGGGGCAGAACGAGCGAAAGGAACGACGTTGAACAAATGGCTTGTCTTATCGGGCGCTCGGTCGGTGAACTCATGACGGTCAGTGACATCATTCCTGTTCCTGTAGATCTTGCCGACAGGGAAAGCGCTGTTTTCACAGGGAAAACGCTGTCTGCGGCTCTTGAGCTTGCCCAGACGCGCAGAACAGGTGACGGCGCAAATGAGCTTATCGGTTTTGTGCATAGCCACCCGCATGAGCTTGACACTGTACTCAGCACAGGAGATGAGGCTCTTCATAAAAAGCTGCTGTACGGCTTCGGCATCAGGCTGTCAATGCTTGTGAACCCTCATAAAAGAAAGCTCAGGGCTTACTATTCAGAGGATCTTTCTCCTGCTGAGATATATTTAACAGGTGAACGTAAAATGCTTGAGGAGCTGGATATAAGGACATGGTGATATAATCCCGCATACTCTGTGTGCGGGATCATTCACAGCAAATACCCGCAAAAAGTATCATCAGAAATCCCCGAAAATATGATCGAAAGGAAAAAATCGGTAATATTGATAAATTCTGTAAAAAACCGGGTCAATAAATTATAAAATAATATTGACTAATCATTCAAAATAGTGTATGATGTAAAAAGCGGCGGTAATGAGGTGGAGCTATGCTTGCAAATGGATCATCAGAGGCTTTTGAGGAACTCAGCGATGCTGAGCTTGTAGGGCTCTGCAGGGAAGGCAGCGAGCCTGCTTTCAGACAGCTTGCAGGCAGGTTTTTTCTCACGCTGAGGAAAAAAGCCGCAGATATTGCGAGATGTCCTGCCGATATTGATGATCTTGTTCAGGAGGGAATGATAGCCCTTCATTATGCGGCAGGCACCTATGATGAGAACAGCGGCGCTTCGTTTGCAACATACGCTAATGTCTGCGTAAGGAACAGAATGGTCTCAGCCGTTCGCCGTGAAAATTCCCTGAAGAACCGTCTTAACGGCTCTGCAGCTCCTATCAAGGAGGCAGAGGGGGTTCCGGCTATGCCGGAATGTGACCCGCTGAATGCAGTTATCATAAATGAGGAGCTGCGTTCGCTCGAAGACTACCTCAGGAACAGCCTTTCTGCTGCGGAGAGTGCTGTGCTTGGTGCATATCTCGAGGGACTGTCCTATGACGAGATAGCGCAAAGGCTTGGGATTACAAGAAAAGCCTGTGACAATGCGATGCAGCGAGTAAGAAAAAAGCTCAGACAAAGATACTGAGCGCTATATGCCCGTGTAGCTTATATCAGGAGAGCGTTGACTTTTAAAAAATCAAAGGTGGCGGTGCAATTCCGCCCGAGGGCGAAATAATTATACCAAAGCGAGGTAAATCAAATGTACGAGGATAAGACTCTCATCTGCAAGGAATGCGGCGCTGAATTTGTTTTCACAGC